>JBAYMQ010000032.1:0-7675 GCA_041663465.1 Candidatus Omnitrophota bacterium
GTACGGGTCAGACGTGTTAGTGCCGATGATCAGCATATCGCGGTACCTGTCTTTCGTTTTCGGCATGGTGTTTTCTTTCGGCATCGTTTTTGAACTGCCCCTTATCATGGGATTTCTCGTCAAACTTGGGGTTTTGCAGGCGGTGACGCTGCGTAAGCAGCGCAGGTTCGCGGTTGTCATTATTTTTATCCTGGCCGCGGCGTTAACGCCCGGCCCCGATGTTTTTTCGCAGGTGTTGATGGCAGTGCCGTTGCTTGTTCTTTATGAAGCGGGTATTATTGTCGCGCGTATAATCGAAAAGAGGAGGAAACAAAATGGGTAAGATAGGTTTGCCGGAGTTATTGGTGATCCTGGTGATCGTATTGTTGATCTTCGGAGCGGGGAAGATCCCGCAGATCGCTAAATCATTGGGCGAGGGGATCAAGGAATTTAAGAAGAGCATGACCGGCAAGGATGATGGCGATAAACCTGAGAAAAAAGCGTAAGAATAGCATTTTTATTCTTGACAACCGGATGAGTTCTTGATATGATAACTCTTGGTATCATAATAGGTAAGGATAGATCGTCCGGTCTTTTTCGGTTAACGGTAAGGAGGTGCGGTATGAAGAAAAGCATTGTGGTGGTTATCGCGGCTGTTTTTGTATTCGTATCTTTGGGTTTGTTCGTAACATTTGCCGGGCAAGCGTTCGCTCAGGAGAATAAGTATATTGGCGCTGAAAAGTGCAAGGGCTGCCATCCGCAGCAGTTCAAAGATTTCGAAAGCCGGAAATTTACCAAGGCTTGGGCTGTTCTTCAGATGCGCGGTAAGACCAAGGATCCGGAATGTTTGAAGTGCCATGTAACCGGATACGGCCAACCGAGCGGCTTTACCACTGAAGAAGAAACCCCGTATTTACGGTATAAACAATGTGAAGCGTGTCATGGCGCCGGTGGTTTGCATGCCGCTAATCCGGGTGACGCGGGCGCGAAAGCCGCGATGAAGTCATATGTAAAGGATAAGGATGTTTGTATTCAATGTCATCTGTGTATGAAGACGCATAAAAGTGCGGATTTTTAATAAAATATGATATGCGCAAGGGCCATGGGTAGATGATTCCCGTGGCCTTTGCTGTATATGAGAACGCGTGAAAGAGAGGTGAAAATGTTCGAAATGCTCGACATTAAAAAATCCATCGGGAAGAAATTGACCGTGTGGCTGAGTGGCGTGCTGATGGCAATACTCGCTATTATAACCCTGATGAACGTAGCTTCTCAGAACGATACGTTGTTTGCGCGCGAGAAGAACGCCGCCATGGAGTTGTCGGATACGGTTATGACCGCCATCCGGTATCCCATGATGACAGGGGATCAGGATATCATCCAGCTCCAATTCGAACAATTCAAGAGTCTCAAAGGTATTCTTGAGATGCAGCTTATGGAGCACGTCGGCGTAGTAAAGCGGGCAACCGATAAAGAGCTCATGAACAAGAAACTTGATGTCCGCACGGAACAGATCGTGATAGAGAATAATATCAACGCGGCGCTCGAAGGCAAAACGTATTCCGGGCTTGAGCCCCTGCGCGGCGGAAAAGGGCAGGTTTTTACGGTCATAAAGCCGATCGTGAACGAAAAGAGCTGCTATAGCTGCCACGGCAGCAAGGTCGAGCGGTTAGGCGCTTTAAGGATCGTTCTCGACTGGAAACCCGTAGAGACCGCCATGCGCGAAACGCAGCGCAATAATATATTGTTTTCCGTGATCGGATTGGCCCTCATGGCGTTTTTTGTCACATTGCTTATGGGGAAAATGCTTACTAAGCAGGTTGGCGTTCTTATCAGCGGGACCGCTCCTGTCACCGCGGGAGATCTTACTGCGAAGATCGAGATCAAGACGCAGGATGAATTAGGCAGGCTTGGTTCGGCGTTCAATAGTATTATTCAGGCAATGCATAATATCGTTTCCCAGGTGCGTTCCAGCGCCGATAAGGTCGCGAGTTCAGCGCAGGAGATGTCGTCATCGTCAGAGGAAATGAACGCTACAACGCAGGAAGTTTCAACGGCGGTCCAGAAGGTTTCTAAAGGCGCCAATACACAGGCCGAACGGGTAGAGGAAACCTTTATGACAATGGAAAAGACCGCGTCCAGCCTTAAACAGATGGTTACCAGCGCTCAGACAGCCAACCAGGCGGTCAATCATACGAGCGTCGTGTCTGAGTCGGGGCGCGATACTGCCAGGCTTACGGTTGACAAGATCGATAAACTCGCGGGCACAGTTATGGATACCGCGAAGGTTATCCAGAATCTCGGTCAGATGTCTCAGCAGATCGGCGAGATCACAGAGACGATCACGTCTATCGCGGATCAGACCAACCTGTTGGCGTTGAACGCCGCTATCGAAGCCGCGCGCGCCGGAGAAGCTGGACGGGGATTCGCGGTTGTAGCCGAAGAAGTCCGGAAATTGGCCGAAGGGTCAGCCGAAGCTGTCCGCAAGATAGGCGGCCTTATCAGATCCATCCAAACCGAAACTAATCGCGCTGTATCCGCCATAGAAGTCAGCTCTAAAGAGGTCATGGAGGGTAAAACCCAGGTGTCCAAGATCGCCGACGTTCTTACCGAGATCAATAAGGCGGCGAAAGAGGCGTCCGGTATCACCAGCCAGATCTCAGAATCAGGGCAGCAATTGGTTAATGAGGTCGAGCGTGTTGTCAGGGCGATAAACGAAGTCGCCGCTATCGCGAAAGAATCGGCTTCGACCGTCGAGGAAGTTTCATCCAGCACGCAGGAGCAGACAGCGTCGATGGAAGAAATGTCCGCTTCAGCGCAGGAACTCGCGCGGCTTGCTATGGACCTGAAAGAATTGGTCGGCAAGTTCAAGCTTGACGCGAAGGATGAGCAACCGGGCAGGAGAAAGTCGTAAAAACAGGGAATAAACAACGAACGCCGCGTCACGTAAGTGACGCGGCGTTCTTATTTTCCGTATTTTCCGGGGACACAGTACTAAATTCTTTGGAATTTAGTACTGTGTCCCCGGATTAAGAATTTAGCGCTGTGTTCCAGGATTACGGATTATTTGAAGGGGATTGTGCTGATCTTGGTGAATTTGACGCCGGTTTCAAAATTGCCGGGCCCTACAGGGTTGACCCACAATACCTGCCCGCGGACGTAGAATGCTCCCGAAGCGGGGAGGATATTGATCTTAAGCGACAAAGTGCCGCCGATCTGAAGTTTTTCATCAAGTTGCACGCGCATGCCGCCGAAGCTGATGTCCATCAAGGAAGCTTCTTTTATCCCTGTGTCGCGTTCGACAAATGTTTTTTCCTGGCGTGGTAAGCGTGATGCCTTGCGTCTTTCCTGCATACGTCCTCCGTATTTGATGCTTATATTATAGCAAAAATATCCGGTTGTTCAACTAAATTGTCGCGTGTTTTGTAATATGTAATGGAATTAAGTGAAATATTGTTGACGAAAGGCCGTTTTGTCCTTAATATATAGTTTACGCGCAAGGGTGTAAGACGCTTCAAAATCAGCAAAAACGGAGCAAAAACCATGAAGACTATCGTAACCGGGGGAGCGGGATTCATCGGCAGCTGCCTGCTCGCGAAATTGAACGCGGAAGGCATTGACGATATCCTTGTTGTCGATGAGCTGGGGGGGGACGAGAAATGGAAGAATTTAGTCGGTAAATCCTTTGACGATTACATTGAAAAGGACCTGTTCCTTGAGCTGCTCGAGTCCAACAAGCTTGGCGCTTCGTTCGACCGCGTCATTCATATGGGGGCGGCGGCATCTACGACGGAAACAAACGCTTCGTATTTGATCGAGAATAACTACCGTTACTCCCGCAGGCTTTGCTCATGGTCCCTGGCTAAAAAAGTGCCTTTTCTGTACGCGTCGTCCGCGGCCACCTATGGTGACGGATCGCTGGGTTATTCGGACAGCGACAGCGTTTCAGAAACCTTGCGGCCGTTGAACATGTATGGGTACTCCAAACAGCTTTTTGATCTATGGCTGATCCGCAGCAACCTGTCGAATAAGGTTACCGGGTTCAAATTTTTCAATGTTTTCGGCCCCAACGAATACCATAAAGCCGATATGATGTCGCTTATCTGCAAAGTCTTTGACGCCTTGAAACGGGGAGAACCCATGAAGTTATTCAAGTCATACGATCCCGCGTATGCCGACGGGGAGCAGAAACGGGACTTCGTTTATGTCAAAGACGCGGTAGAGATCGTTTATTATTTTTTAAAGCACCCCGCGCGCAAAGGGATCTTTAACGTGGGCAGCGGCACCGCCCGGTCCTGGAACGAATTGGCGGCCGCGTTGTTCGCGGCGCTTAATATGAAACCGAATATCCAGTATGTCGAAATGCCCGCGGCGATCAGGGATAAGTATCAATATTTCACCGAGGCCGACTTGACGAAAATTCGTAAAGCCGGCTGCCGGAATACTGTGCGTTCCCTGGAAGACGCCGTAAATGATTACGCGGCGTATCTGCAGGGCCATAAATATCTATAAAATCCCATGAAACGTTTTATTTTTTATCTGATCAGGTGGCAATTAAGCACTCCTATTTTGTGGCTTGTGGTAAAACAGCTTGGCGTCGGCATCTGGTCGACGGTCATCGCTAATCTCATCGGCGGAGCGATATTCTTTTGGGTCGACAAGTTCATTTTCACGTCCGCAATATTCGAAGTATGGCATGTTAAGGATCTGGGGCATTGCGACAAGTGCGGTAAAGAAGCTGCTTTGCGCAGGCTTGTAAAGACCAAGGATTATGACCGCACGGACGCGCATCCTGTTTTTTTATGCCCCAAATGTTCGAAAGAAAAACTTGCCGCTCTGCACGCGCAGGGCATAAAAACCAGCCAGAAAAGCTAAGCGTTAATATGATACCGGTAAAGAATAAAGACGGGATCCTTGTCGTTAATAAGCCGCCCTTGTATACCTCGCATGATGTCGTCGCTGTAGTGCGGCGCAAACTCAATACGCGCAGGGTAGGCCACGCGGGAACCCTTGACCCGATAGCCACGGGGGTCCTCGTGATCCTTGTGGGGGCCGCGACCAAACTGTTCGACCGGTTCCAGGATTATGAGAAAGAGTACACGGCCGTATTGCGTCTCGGCAGCCGGACCAACAGCGGAGACCTCAGCGGCACCGTGGTCGAAGAAAAAGAATTCGGCCATATTACTCTGGAGATGGCCCTGAAAGCATTCGCTTCTTATAAGGGGGAGATCCTGCAGACGCCTCCCATGTTCTCCGCGGTCAGGCATAACGGCAAACGTTTGTATGAGCTGGCGTTCAAGGGACAAGAAGTGGAACGCCAGGCGCGGAAGGTTTGTATCAGCGATATCAGGGTTACGGATTTCAGACCGCCCGATATCTCGTTTTATATGCGTTGTTCAAAAGGCACATATGTCCGCACGCTGGCGGAGGATGTGGCCCGCGACCTGGGTTCAGCCGGCCATATCGCGAAACTCGAGCGCCAGAGCATCGGGCCGTTCACGATACAGCAGTCCGTGGCTCTGGATGAGGTGGATGAGTCGAGGATCCAGCCGTTTTGCGGGTAGCCGAAAGTAGGCTCAAATGGTTGACACAGCGGCGGGATTACTATATAATAATAAAGCTAAGTTGTTGATACGCGATATAGATACGCGTTGAAAGGCGAAGAGGAATATGGAACTCCATGAATTGATCCAACAGAGAAAAACAAAGCTTGAAAATCTGCGCGCGGGCGGTATTCCGGGCTACGGGAAACCTTTTCCCGGACACGTTGATATCAGCCGGGTGCGGCAGGAATTCGAGGCGGGGAAGAAGGTTATTATTTGCGGCAGGCTTATGGCCAAACGCGGGCACGGCAAGGTCATTTTCGCGGATCTCCGGGATACCACGGGCAGGATCCAATTATATATAAAAGCGGACGGCGTCGGGGCGGATCAATTCGCCGTCCTTGACAACATAGAGGTCGCTGATTTTCTTTCCGTGGCGGGCGAACTTTTTCTGACGCACACGGGTGAACAGACCGTGAAGGTCGAGAAATTTTGCGTGCTCGCCAAGGCCCTGCGTCCGTTGCCGGAGAAGTGGCACGGGCTTAAAGATGTGGAAGTCCGGTACCGGCAAAGGTACCTCGATCTGGTTTCGAATGAGGATGTCCGCAAAGTTTTTATCGCGCGCTCTAAGGTTATCCAGTCCTTGCGGAAAACTTTGGAAGAACGCGGTTTTCTTGAAGTTGAAACGCCCATGATGCATCCGATCGTCGGCGGCGCGGCGGGCCGGCCTTTCAAGACGCATCATAACGAGTACGATATGGATCTTTTCCTGCGTATCGCCCCGGAACTGTATTTGAAGCGTCTTTTGGTCGGCGGGCTCGAGAAGGTGTATGAGATAAACCGCTCGTTCCGCAACGAAGGGGTTTCGATCAAGCATAACCCCGAGTTCACGATGCTCGAGGCGTATTGCGCGTATTCCGACTTTGAAGGCATGATGCATTTGTGCGAAAGCCTCATCGTTAACGCGGCTCAGGCGGTTTTCGGCACGCTGCAATTTTCGTATCAGGGCAAGCAGATAGATCTTACCCCGCCGTGGAAGCGGGTGTCGTTCGCGGATATGGTTAAAGAGAAATTCGGCATCGAGCCCCAGGACGCTCCGGCTGAGATGCTTTCAAAATTGAAAGCTCGCGGCGCGGCCCGGGATACGGACAAGCTCAGCCGTACTCAGATCAACAAGATAATTGAGGACACGCTTGAGGCGGACATGTCGGTCAACCCGACGTTCGTCACCGATTACTATACCAGTTTGTGCCCGCTGGCAAAAACAAAGCCCGATAATCCTTTGTTGTCGGAACGCTTCGAGCTTTTCATTACGGGTATGGAAGTGGGGAACGCTTACTCGGAGTTAAACGATCCGCAGGAGCAGAGGGCGCGGTTTGAGGAAGAGGTAAAGGATCCCGGAGAAACCGGCGCGAAAGTGGTGGATGAGGATTATGTCCTCGCGCTTGAACACGGCATGCCCAACGCGGGAGGGCTGGGGATCGGTATCGACCGGCTTGTCATGCTGCTGACCGATCAACCGTCGATCCGCGAAGTGATCCTTTTCCCGCTGCTGCGCGCTTCCGGGAACGAAGAAAGCCCCGAAGAGAAATGTCCTTAAGCTTTTTTATAGCCTGGCGTTATTTAGCCACCAAACGGAAAGAGAAGTTCATCTCTTTGATAAGCGTCATTTCTGTTCTGGGGGTAGCCATCGGCGTTATGGCGCTGATCGTGGTCATCGCGGTCATGTCGGGTTTCGACAATGATCTGCGCGATAAGATCATCGGCAACTATTCTCATATTACCGTCGGTAAATATGACGGCATGAACCAGGGTGAATACCCGGCTCTCGCCGCGAAGATAAAACTTAATCCGCACGTTCTGGCGGCAAGCCCGTTCGTCCAGGGGCAGGTGCTGGTGTCGGAAGGCAACCGTTTTATGGCCCTGTCGTTCAGGGGCATCGATCCGGCTTTGGAGCAAACCACCGGCCGGATATCGCAGCGCGTCGTTAAAGGGAGTTTCGACGCCCTTGACAGCGAGAGCGTTATCATAGGCAAAGAACTGGCGTTGTACACGGGCGCCGACGTGGGGACCGAGTTGAAATTTTATTCCGCGCTCGGAAAAACCGTAATGGCGCGGGTCGCGGGCATCTTCAGCTCCGGCATGTATGAATA
>JBAYMQ010000033.1:0-7611 GCA_041663465.1 Candidatus Omnitrophota bacterium
CAGGCCGAGTTTCTCTCCCATAGAACGCGACAATACCACTACCGACGCGCCTGTATCGACAAGCAATTGCGCAGTCGCTATTCTGTTAAGGCGCGCGCTGGCTATCATATGGCCGCTCTCGAACTTCATATCGATCTCTTTCGGTAGCGACGCCTGCCTCTGACGCTCCTGTTCCTGACGGGCGCTCTCAGCTTCCTGCAATGCCTTACGCGCGATATCAACCTTGGCCTTGCGCGCCATCCACCGCTGCCGCATAAGAGCGTTTTCGCCCGCCGTAAACTTTTCTATACGGCGGATCTCTCCCAGGCGCAGGCGAATGGTCCCGATCTCGACTTCTAGTTCAACCGAATCCTTGCTTTGGGAAACCACCATGCATTCCATATCCCTGCCGTTATTCAAATAGACCATATCCGCGCTCGCGGCAACTACAAACCGCAGAAATAGCGCGGCGGCAAAAAAAGTGCAGGTTACAAATCTTCGCATAACCCCCCTACGTATGCTGATATTTCCCGCTGTATCCGTGTTGGGTCTCGGCGATCCCGGTGAACATCAATTGCACTACCCGCGCGTTCTGCTTCACCTGCGCGCCATCTTTATTTTCCACGACCAGAATAAACTCACTGCGCCCCTGGAAACCAGCGTCCCAAACGCCCGTATGCGTAAACACGCCCATTCGCAAGAGCGAACTCCTGGGGAATGCGATACCGATCAGATCGCGCGGTAACGCAACCACTTCATTCGTCACGATCTTATACGCGCCGCGATCGAGATGCCACCAGCCAAACGCATCGCCCTCCGTTTTCTTTCTGGGAACCATCAGGCGGTATTCCGGCAGCACGCGTTCCTTATTAGAAAAATCCAGAGCGCCTGCCTGGGCAAATTCATAGATCTGGCCCACGGTCAGATCTATGCCGTTAGGCGTCAATTGCGTATCAAGGTCAATATACCCGGAAACAAGATTGTTTTCAGCAATGCGGCGCGCGATTTCTTCGCGATTCAACATGATCAAAACTCCTGTGGCAAAGGCGCAAGTATCCTGGCTTTTAATTCACCCGGGATAGCGCGCGGTTTAAAATCCGTATCGATGAACGCCAGGATCGTCCGCGCCTGGATAATAAGCGAACCTGAGCCGTTATGGATATCGTGCGCCAGGTCGATCCTCACCCCTGAAACGCCCTGCACCAGGGTGTCTATATCCAGAAGGTCTCCGTAGCGCGCAGGCGCGCGATAATCTATCTCCTGGCGGCTGACTACAAAATGCCTTCCCTGTTTTACATAGCCGGGAACGCTGATCCCTTTGCGCTCCAAAAAATCAGTCCGCGCTTCTTCGAGAAATTGGAGATAGTTGGCGTAATATACAACGCCGCCGGAATCGGTGTGATGATAATATACCCGCGCTTTATATCCCATACGCTCAAATTCCCGCGAATGCCTTATCGAGCAACTTGCCGCTGGGCGGTTTTGTAACCAGGCTCACGGCAGGAACAACAATAAAGGGCACCAGAATGGCAATAGATGACGCGATAGGCGAATTATTACCTCCCAGCACAAAGAAAAGGACAACGCCAAGGGTTAAACCTGTCGCCATACCGGCTTTCACTCCTATCAAGGTCGTCCGTTTCCAGTACAAAGCGAATATAAACGGCGCCATGAACGCGCCGGCGACACAACCCCACGATAACGACATAAGAGTTACTATGAAAGCGAAATCGTATCGCGCGATAAAATACGAGATCACGACGAACACCCCGCTTAAAAACCGCATCATGATAAGGGAATTTTCTTTCGAAATAAGAGGGTTCACGTGGCCTTTATACAGGTCTATCGCGACCGCCGACGCTGAAACAAGGACCAGAGAAGACAATGTCGACATAGAAGCCGATAAGACCAGAAGCAGGATCACAGCCATCAGCATCGACGGAAGATGAGCTACCAGCATCCCCGGGACGATTTGATCGAACGCGGGTTTGCCTCCTGCCGCGAGCGGCAGGCTGGAATAGAACATATGGGATAACGCACCCGTAAAATAAGCGGCGAAGCTGATAACGAAAGAAAATAAGGTGGTGATGATCGCGGCCTTTAAGATCATGCTCTCATCTTTTATCGCGTAGAACTTCTGGATCATCTGCGGCATACCCCACGCGCCGAACGAGGTCATAAAAACAAGAGCCGCCAGAAGCCACATGCTGGGCTGGCGATCCGGCGGGACATGCCCGGTATAAACAAGCGGCAGGGTATTCAAAACATCGGAAAAACCACCTGCTTTCTGAACAAGGATCGCGACCATGGCGCAGGACCCGACGAGCATAATGAGCCCCTGAATAAAATCAGTCAGGGTAATGGCAAAATAGCCTCCGAGGATAAGATATATCCCTGTAATAGCGATCATGATCAATAACGCGTATTCATACGGCATATGGAACGCCGCTTCGAACAAATACCCCAGTCCTTTGAACACCGACGCTGAATACGGCAGCAGAAAAACAAAAATAATAACGGCGCTGACGATCTTAAGATACTTGCCGCCGAACCGCTCATACAAAAACTCAGGCATGGTCATGCAATCGAGGTTCTGCGTCATGCGGCGCGTGCGCTTAGCCAGCACCAACCACGCCAAAAGCGCGCCGAACAACACATTGCCCGCGGCGACCCAGAGAGCGTTTAATCCGAATCCCCATCCTAATTTTCCCGCGAATCCTATAAACAGCACCGCGCTGAAATACGTCGTACCGTAAGCGAACGCGGATATCCATGGGCCGATAGTCCGTCCACCCAGGAAAAAATCCCCGAGCGTCGTCGTTTTTTTCATGCCCCACAACCCGATACCTATCATTGACGCGAGGAACACTACAAGCAGGATCACTGCGAACATGCCGCCATCTCCTTTGTTGTGCCAACTATCCCACAGAACTCCATGCCTTATATTATAACCGCGCGCTCCCGCGCTGTAAATGACAAACCGCCGCGCGAGACGCTATTCCTTATCCTTGATCATGCTTTTGGCTTTTTTGAGTATCGTGTGAATGGAAGTCGCGTCAAAGATAATAAAAAAACTTCCGTCCAGGTCGCGCTTGCTTTCTTTAAATACCGCTTCCACTAAAATCGCGTTATCGAATTCTTCGTCACGCAGGCCGGAGAACGCGAGTTTGATAAGAGACCTCGTTGCCCCGCTGGACAGCGTAACCGTTGACGAAAAGGCCGATATGCCGGTAAACGCGCTTAAGGCCGACAAATAGGAACCCACAACTATATTCCCGACCTCTTTAAGGGCCGATACGCCTATCTCCGTGAAATTCCCCAGATCCTGATTCAAGGGTCCGATCAAAAAGTCTACCAGCCGGTATGCATCCTTGCGGGGAAAGATCATGAGCGCGTTCCCTTTTGCCCCTCCGAGTATACGCATATGAACACCCAAGATGGACTCCTCGGGATCCACGCGCAGAAACGTGTGCAGCTTATTGATATTAATAACCGCCACCCCCGGCAAGGCCAGTTCTATGGGCTTCCCCAGGATCTGGGCAAGCGCCGTTGTCGCATTGCCCGCGCACATATTCCCGATCTCCCCCAGGATATCCTTTTCAAACGCGCTTAATTTTATATCAGGCATAATCCCTCCTCTTTATGAGAAGCTCTTAACGAGCGCCTCTTATTTATGTCCGGATTTAGCTTCCTTTATCAACCGCGCCGCATAAAGCAAAGCTTGCGAGCGGGTTGTTATAGTCTTAATCGCCTGCAATTCATCCAATTCCTTCAGGATCGCGCCCACCGCGGCGGACGGAGGCATTGACCCCAGACGCATAATATCATGGCCTGTCAGGAACCGCTTCATCGGGTGAGCGGTTTGCCGGTCGAAATAAAGCCGGATCAAACGGAACATCAGCCGTTCGTAACGCGGCCTGATCTTCTCGACAACAGCGTATCCCGATGTGGCCCTTTCATCGGCAAGCGCCAGAAGCAGGATCGCCGCAGAACCTTTCCCCGCGTCCCTGAAATAACGGAAGATCGCGCGCGCGGTCACCGCGGGCATCGTCGCCATGTATCCGGGCCGCAAATGCAGGAATGTAATACGCGCTATCATGCGCTCTTCCTCATTCGACAATTTCAAGCGGCGGGCAATATCAGACACAATACGGCTGCCGAGCCGTTCATGGCCGTAAAAAGATATTTTACCACGCTCGTACTTGAACGTCCGGGGTTTTCCGGCGTCATGCAGCAGCGCAGCCAGTTTTATGAGAGCATGCATGGATCTGCCTCCCGGAAGAGGCGCGCGCAGGTACGCAGCGATATCGGCATTGCGCGCCATGCGGCCGCACAACCGCTCAATATGAAAAACGGTATCAAGCGTGTGGGACCAAACATCAAGACGGTCTTTCCCCGCCCGTTTGACCCGTTTCATCGCGCGGATCTCCGGGAAAATTATCCCCAGGACACCCGACTCATCTAACGCGCGCAAACATTCGTGCGCGCGGTCGCTTTCCAATATTTTAAAAAATTCATCGCGGATGCGTTCGCCTGATACCCTGGACAATAGTTTCTTCTTCCTGCCGAGGGAGCGCAAAGCTTCACGATCTATGGAAAATCCGAAGACCGCGGACAAACTAAAAGCGCGGAGAACACGAAGAGGGTCATCATCAAAAGCCTTCGCGTACAAAATACGCAGGCGCTTGCGTTTTATATCAAGACGGGCGCCGTAAAGATCTACGATCGAGGCGGACGGGTCCCCGCCCAGCGCAATGTCGGATAAAGCCAGGCATAAAGTATTGACGGAAAAATCACGCAACGCGAGATCCGCGGCTAGAGTCCGGCCGCGGAAATCTGCGATGTCAACCGTACAGACTACCCCGGAACTGCGCACCACAAGCCTGCAGCAGCCATGGATAGGGTCTAAAACAACAAAGCCGCACTTCAAATGGCGGGCAAGGCCTTTGCCGAACGCGACCGCCCCGCGCGGGATGCAAAAATCTATATCGGGTACCTGTTTGGAACGATTCAAGTATATGTCGCGCAGAAAACCGCCCACGACATAAAGTTCATTATTTTTTTCCCGGGCATACTCATAAATACGTTTGAATAACGCGCGATGAGGGATGATCGATTGCGTAAAAAAATTCATCGTTTTGATCTCTCCAGAGTATGGATCTTCGCCGATAATGTTTCAAGGTCCACAATGGCGACAGTTGAAACGCCGGACAACCAGCCGCAGGCCTCTCCGGGATTAACAATTAATCGCGAATTGCGTGTGGCCAATTCCGGCTTATGAGTATGTCCGCACACAATGATCCTGGCCTTCTCTTTTTCGGGATCAAGGCTGCCGAGATCATGGACCACGGCGATCTTTCTGCCGCCTATCTCGACCCGCAGGATGCCTTCGGTTATACGACCCTCGGAAATACGGATCAATCCGCTCTTTTCCCCGTCATTGTTGCCGAAAACGCCGCGCCAGCCGCAAGATAACGACGCCAGGCGCGCGGCCGCGAACGGCGCCACGTAATCACCGGCATGAAGAACAAAACTGATTTTTTGTGTATTGAAGAATGTGACCGCGCGTTCGATTGCGGGGAGGTTATCGTGGGTATCGGATATAACGCCTATACGCATTATCTGTTCTTTTCAAATTCTTCCATCTGCTGAACTATTGTGTCCTCAACATAGATCGGCACATGCGCGCGAACAGCCAAAGCGATAGAATCCGACGGGCGCGCGTCAACGGACCGCACTTCGCCTGACGCGGCCTTGATCATAAGCTTTGCGTGGAACGTATTTTCTTCAAGCTTATCTATGACTACGCGCTCGCACACCGCGTTCAAAGACATGATCGTGGCATACAGCAGATCGTGGGTGAGCGGACGGGGAGGATTGATCCCGCTGAGCTTCAACTTGATAGATGAGGCTTCATGCAGGCCTATAACAATAGGCAACATTCTGTCGCCGCCCCGCTCCTTAAGCACGATGAGCTGACCATCGCGCTTCTCGTCAATAACGATCTTGCTTAATTCCATCTCGATCATGACCGGCGCCCCTCCTCTTTTCGCGTCTTAACCTTTGATTTTTCCTTATTGAGCATATACTTGAGCTCCGACATAAACTGCTCGACGTCCTTGAACTGCCGGTACACTGACGCAAATCTCACATAAGCGACGTCATCGATATATTTCAACCGCTCCATGACCAATTCCCCGATCCTGGTTGAGGAGACTTCCCTCTCGGGTTTCTTCTGGATCTGACGCTCGACAAAAGACAATACTTCTTCCATCTTATCCATACTTATGGGCCTTTTTTCGCACGCCTTGATAATACCCTGCAGGATCTTCTGACGGTCGAACGGCTGACGGCGGCCGTCCCGCTTGATCACCATCAAAGACGGCTCTTCGATATATTCATAGGTAGTAAAACGCTTGCCGCATTTCAGGCACTCGCGCCTGCGGCGGATCGCGCGGAAATCCTGGATGGAACGGGAATCTACGACCTTGTCTTCCTTATACCCGCAGAATGAGCATCTCATCTTTTCAGTTTCCTTACTTTAATGCCCGCTTCTTTCAAAAAATCCATCGCCATGGTATCGGGATACCTGTCAGCGATCACGATCTCTACGACACCCGCGTTAATGAGCATCTTGGCGCAGATAACGCAAGGCTGATTGGTAACGTAAATCGTGCTGCCCTTTACGCTGATACCGTACAACGACGCCTGGATGATCGCGTTCTGTTCACCGTGCAGCCCGCGGCACAATTCATGACGCTGCCCCGAAGGGATCTTCAACTTATCGCGCAGGCACCCTATCTCAAAACAATGGGACAGTCCGCTGGGCGCGCCGTTGTACCCCGTCGCCAGCATTCGCTTGTCTTTGACAATGACCGCGCCTACGCGCCGGCGCAGGCAGGTAGCGCGCTGGGAAACAAGATGCGCGATCTGCATAAAATATTCATCCCAACTGATCCGCGCGGGGACTTTTGCTTTTTTCATGTTATCTTTCCCTGTAATTCAGGATAAAGCGGATACTTCTTTGTCATTTTCAGCACTTCTTTCCTGATCGCGGATAGGATCTCGGCGTTTGTCTTATGCTGGATCGCCCTGTCAATGCAATCGGCGATTATATCAATGTCGGCTTCTACGATCCCGCGAGTGGTAATCGCCGGGGTCCCCAACCTGATACCGCTTGCCTGCCCCGGAGGCAACGGATCATAAGGAATAAGATTCTTATTAACCGTTATATTGACTTTTTCAAGCAGATCGGACGCGTCTTTGCCGTTGATCTTCTTCGACGTCAGATCTACCAGGACCATATGGTTATCCGTGCCGCCCGACACGATCCGGAACCCTTTTGAATGCAGTTGGGCCGATAGGCGCCGGGCGTTGGTAACGATCTGGTTCTGATACCGCTTAAAGCCTTCTTCCTGCGCGAGCTTGAACGCCACCGCTTTGCCGGCGATAACGTGCATGAGCGGGCCGCCCTGCATCCCGGGAAAAACAAATGAATCGATTTTCTTGCCCCATTCTTTTTTCGCCAGGATAAATCCGCCCCGCGGGCCCCTCAATGTTTTATGTGTTGTCGATGTGACAAAGTCCGCGTACGGCACCGGAGAAGGGTGCACCCCCGCGGCTACAAGGCCG
>JBAYMQ010000034.1:0-7509 GCA_041663465.1 Candidatus Omnitrophota bacterium
ATAACAGCGCTTTTTCCGACGGCGCCGGCAATGCTATAGGCGGTATAGCTTTTGAATGGATGGACGAGTGGTGGAAGGGGTATGAGCCGTCCCTGCATGACAAAAAAGGTTTATGGAAAGGACCGTTCCCTGACGGCACTATGCATGAAGAGTGGCTCGGTCTATGCGCCCAGGGTGACGGCGCCTTATCTCCGTTCTTAAGGCAGATACGCAAGGCGTATTATACCTATAAGAAGCTTTGGAGGTGAAAGGAGGCACAAAGCACGGGCGGTTTCTTTTACGGATTAACGGTGGGCACAGCGGTTGTGCCCAATGAATAATAATAAAGGAGGACAACGATGAAAAAGCTATTAGCACTGGGACTGATGCTTGTATTCTGCGGCAGCCTGGCGTTCGCTGCTGAAGAAAAAGGGGCATCGGTTAAAGAGTTCTGGCTTTACAAGGACAAAGGCGCAAAGGAAAATCATTACGTACCGTCAGGCTGGATGGGCGATGTAGGCGACATCAAGATGAACGATCAGGCGTCCGGCAATCCATATTCCGGCACGACCTGCATTGAATTCACCTATACCGCGAAAAAATCTCAGGGCCAGGGGTGGGCAGGCGTGTTTTGGCAGAATCCCCCGAATAACTGGGGATCCAAAAAAGGCGGCTTCGATCTGACCGGCATGACGAAACTCTCGTTCTGGGCGCGCGGCGCCAAGGGCGGCGAGGTGATACAGAAAGTCGCGGTTGGAGGCATTAAAGGCACTTATGGCGATTCGACGACGGTTGAGTTCGGGCCGATCGAGCTGTCCGATACATGGAAACAGTACACCATTAATCTTGTCGGCAAGGATCTTTCGTACATCAGCGGGGGTTTCAACTGGGTAACGACCGCGGACCTCAATCCTGATGGCGCGACATTCTTTGTCGATGATATTATGTTCGAGGTTGATCCGGCCATGAAGCCTGAAACCCGCAAGCAGGAAGCGATCCCGTTTTATGTGTACGCCGACCGGTCGAGCATGAACAATCATTTTGTTCCGTCAGGCTGGATGGGCGATTACGGCGATGTAAAGTACGACGGCGCGTCCAAGGAAGACCCGTATCTGGGAGATACCTGTGTCAAGATCATCTACACAGGCAAGGCGTCGAATGGCGCCCGCTGGGCGGGTATTTATTGGCAGTATCCTTCGAATAACTGGGGAACGGTCGATAAGGGCTTTGACCTGTCCAAGGCGACCAAGCTTACGTTCTGGGCGCGCGGCGCCAAGGGCGGCGAGCGCATAGAAGAGTTCAAGATGGGCGGGATCATGGGCGAATTCTCCGATTCAGATGCCGCCGGTATCGGCCCCGTTATCTTGAATAAAGATTGGACCCAGTACAGCATTGATCTAAAAGGTAAAGATATGTCGTATATCATCGGCGGATTCTGTTTCGCGACTAACGTCGACGTGAATCCCGATGGCGCGACATTCTACATTGATGAAATCAAATACGAATAAAATGTCGAAAGACCAAACCACAGGCTACCGGTACGCTTTACTGGTGGCCTGTGGTTTGCTTATTTTAGCGGTCGTTTGGGCTTTGTTCGCCTCGCGCAAGCCTCAATTTGTCCCTGCCGTGTATATCAAGACCCTGAAGAACGGCCATTACCAGATGATGGTTTCGAACAAGCCCTATATTGTCAGGGGCGTGTGCTACAACCCTATTCCCGTAGGGCAGAGCTACGATTATGACTGGTGGAGCGATCAGTATAAGCCGTGGATGATAGACGGCAAGCTGATGCAGGATATGAAGATCAACACGATAAGGGTGTATCAACCCGGGATAAATCCCGAAACAGTCAAGGCTGTTATCCGGGACCTGTATGAGAAGTACGGCATCCGCACACTTATGGGCCATTGGATAGGATTTTGGGAATATCCGTGTCCGTTATACGGGGACCGCGATTTTCAGGACAGGATAAGCCGCGAGATCCTGGACATGGTAAATACGTATAAGAACGAGCCCGGCATCCTCGGTTGGGTTCTTGGGAACGAAAATAATTATTCCTGCCTCGGTCACGTGAATCCGTGGTCAACCGACGAGATAGATCTCGAGCCTGATCCGCAGAAACGCGTGAAAATGAAAACCCGTATTTATTATTCATATATAAATTACCTGGCGAAAGAGATCCAATCTATAGATAAGAATCATCCGGTCGGCCTGGGCAACGGCGAACTGATAGGACTCGACGCGGCAAAAGAATTCTGCCCGTCCGTTGATTTCGTGGCAAGTATCATCTATCGCGGCAAGACATTCGGCAATCTTTTTAATTCGCTCAAAACCACGTTCGATAAACCGGTGCTGCTGTCGGAGATCGGCGCGGACAGCTACGACGCGTTCCGTAACCAGGAAGACCAGAATATACAGGCGTTCTTCCTGGAGTCGCAGTGGCGCCAGATCATGGATAATGTCGCCAAGGCCCCGAAGGGCGCAGGTAATTGCCTGGGCGGGGTTATTTTTGAATGGACCGACGAATGGTGGAAACATAATATGGTCGACCCTGAAAAATGGGCCGTGCACGATACGGGTTCTAACTGGTCGAATGGCAGTTATTATTTTGATATCCAGGCCCCGAAGAATATGAATATGAATGAGGAATGGTTCGGCATTGTCGCGTTGTCGCCGGATGAGAAAGAGTTCGGCCTCGATAAGCGCGCGCCCCGGAAGGCCTATTATTTGCTCCGGGAACTATGGCGTAATCCCAGGCCCGCGCCTTTGAAGAAAAATTCAGGAAAGGGAAAATGAATAAATTATTGATGACGGTGTGTTTGATCATTATGTCCGGCGTATCGGCGTGCGCTCAGCCGTCGATCTCTTCTCAGGATAAGGATTTTTCAAGGCTTCTTCAAGCCGCCAAAACCGATACCGAGGCCGCGGCTATCCTCGCGGAGGCGCAGGAGACTTTTTTCAGGAAGAACAATTATCAGGGATTCATAGACCTTCTCGCGAGCTCCGGAAAGAATAAAAAAGCTGTTTCATCCCTGGCCGCCTATTATACGGGCGCCGCCAGGTATCAACAGATGAAACACCTTGAAACGACCCAGAACTGGGATGAATATTTCAGCAAAGGCAACGACTACCGCAGGGAGATCGCGGAAAATCTGGAGAAGTCTGCAAAAACATTCCCGGCTGCCGATCCGTTGAATTTGTCCAGCAGGCTTATCTTGTGGCAGTTCCATAAGGATCAGCAGGATGCGTTCCATGAGCAGGCGCTTAATGATCTTATGGCCGCGGCCCAGTCATACTCGGCGGGGGCAAAAGACCTGAAACCGCTCAAGTCCGTCGCCGATAAGCTGCTTGCCTATGATGAGCGCGCCAGGGCCAAAGAGCTTTATAAGCTTTATGGCGCGAAAATAGTTTCTTCCGATCTGTCGGATGAAGAATTGCAGAATACCGCGTTGTCTTTTTACAAACAGGGCACCATGGAGCTGGCCCAGGAACTCTATACCGTTTATGCCGATCGTATTTCTAAATCCGCCAGCCGCGACAAGTTGAAAATCGAATTGATCGATATCGCGATACTTTTTTCATATAAGAGCAAGGGCGCGTATGATCTGGATTACGCTGAAAAAATTTTTGCCAGGATAGAGGAAATATTCGGCGCCGGCGTTTTCGACGAGCAGCTTTCTTATCAGCGGGCGGTAAACGCCGAGAAGAATAATGATTTTGGCCGGGCAAGGGACCTGTACGCCGCGTTTACCGTTTCATATCCCCAGAGCGCGCATTTTGAGAAAGCATCGCTTAAAACCGGGCTTATCGCGCTGTACGCCGGCGGAGACAGCAAGGCGGCCCGGGAGATCTTCACCGGGCTTTCCAACAGGCCGGCGGTGTCTCCGGAGGTCATCTCAGGCTTATACCAGCTCGGGTTGATCTCTCAATGGCAGAATGAAAGCGCCGCGGCGAAAGAGTATTACGCGAAATTGATCGAAAGCGCGAAAGACGGTTTTAACGAGACCGTATCCCTCGCGCAAGCCCGCCAGGTTGAAATTGAAGAAGCGCGCCCGCTTGAATTCAATATTAAAACGCTGCTTGACGTGACGTTAAATTCCGGAGACAGCCGGCTTCCCGTGAACAGGGTTGATATCGCGGCGCAGCCGTCCACGGTGTCTCCGGGCGAAGACCTTACCGTGACTTCGACAGCGACTCCTCCTGAAAGCGGCTGTATGGCGGTGGAGTTGCAGTATTTTTGGTCGGGGGATACAGGCAAAGGCGTTGTGTCATATCAGGAATCGACGTTAGCGACCTCCTACGCGGATCCCGGGACTAAATTTATCGGGCTCGTGGTTACGACGCCGGCCGGTACCGTCGGGCGCGGTATTGAATTTGTCGACGTAATCTGATCCTGTTTTGTGAAAATCCTATTATCCTCGATTTGCCTGGAAAGCGGCACTGATATCCAATTGGCCCTGTATTATCTTAAGGGCTATCTCTTATATAACCACCCCAAGCTAAAATCCGCGTATTCCGTTCAAATTAAAACATTCAATGAAAACCGGAATGTCCCGTATATTGTCCGCGCGATACTGCGGCAAAACCCCGGCATCGTGGGATTTTCCTGTTATCTCTGGAATATAGACAAGACGTTAAGCGTTTGCCGCGGATTGAAAATAAAAAAACCTGAACTCGTGATCGTCCTGGGCGGGCCTGAAGTGACCCCGCGCGCCGGAGAGATCCTCGAAAACGAAAAAGCCGTTGATATTGTCGTGCGGGGAGAGGGCGAATCCACCTTCGCCGGGTGTGTCGATCATATTGCCGGCAGGCGCGCCGATCTGTCCGGGATACAGGGGATCTCGTTCAGACAGAGAGGGCGGGCCGTCAATAATCCCGACCGCCCTCAAATGGATGATCTTTCAAAAGTCCCATCGCCGTATTTGACCGGCGTAATGGATCTGGCCGATAAGAATATAGTGGATGTGCCGATTGAAACCACGCGAGGTTGTTCGTACAGGTGCGGGTATTGTTATTACCATAAGAATTTTCCCCGCGTGCGATTTTTCCCTCTTTCCCGGATCGAGAGGGAGCTTAAAGCGATCCTTTCCCGGAAGCCCCGCGAAGTGTACCTGATGGACGCGACGTTCAACTCTCATCCGGCCAGGGCAAAAGAGGTCCTGAAGCTTTTTATCAAATATAACCGCGGCTCATGCCTGCATGTGGAATTAAAAGCGGAGCTTGTCGACGAGGAAATGGCGGCGCTTCTGCGCGCCGCGCAGGCGTTCAATATCGAGATAGGGATCCAAAGCGTACAGGCGAAGACGCTTAAAGCCGTTAACAGGCGATTCAATAAAAAGATGTTCAAACGCGGCATCCGCCTGCTGAACAAATACGGGCTTTTTTATGAAATACAGCTGATAGACGCTTTGCCTTTTCAGAGTTACGCGGCCCTGAAAAGATCCTTAGACTGGTTATATGACCTGCGTCCCGTGAAAGTCGCTATCTTCCGCCTGTGCCTGCTTCCCGGCACATCGCTGCGCCTGGCGGCGCGCCGGTACGGGATAACCTACAGCCCTGCCGCGCCGTATAAGGCGACTAGCAGCAACGCTATGTCCAGCCGCGAGGTATTGAGGGTCGAGCGGTTACGCGACGCCCTGGGAAGGTTGTACGACAGCCAGGTTTTTCAGAATACGCTGTATGCTTTGAAGCGGAAGGCCGGGATCAGGGTGTCGGATGTTTTCGATGATTGGATTGCGTGGACAGGGTTGTTGCCCGGATACCGCAGGATCACGCCTGACGGGTTCAATAGACGGCTGCCGGTGTTCCTGAAATATCTCTGCCGCAAGCGCGGCGTGCCCGCTTTGTATCCCGCGTTACTGGCGGGCCTGTTAGAAAATCTGTCCGCATAACGAAGTGATTGTGACTAAAAGCAAAAAGGGACATTGCGTAGAGCAACATCCCTTTTGCTGTTTAAATTGCGGGGAGAGGATTTGAACCTCTGACCTTCAGGTTATGAGCCTGACGAGCTACCAAGCTGCTCCACCCCGCGATATCTATCGAAATCACGAACTACAGTATACCCTATATTTTCTTCCCAACCAAGAACTTTTTTAGTTATTTACGTCGGAGATGATCCTGACGGGCACTTCATCCTTGCGCACGACTCCCATCTTTTCGCGCAGGATCTTTTCCTGGTAGACCCCGTCTTTTTCAACGCGGGAAAGTTCCGTGTGCAGCAGCCTGTTTTCTACCTGAAGCCGTTTGTTCTTGCGCAAAAGGTCATTGTTTTTATTTTTTAACTGATGGATCTTGGCGAACCCCGGCAGGAATATGACCACAGCCGCCAGCACCAATACGATCGGCCAAAAGAACCTTTTGAACAGTCGCTTCATTTTATTTTTTCCATGTGGTTCCGGCATAAACGGCTTTACCGCCGAGTTTCTCTTCGATCCGCAGAAGTTCGTTGTATTTGCAGATACGGTCCGTACGGGAAAGCGAGCCTGTTTTTATCTGTCCGCAGCCGCAGGCGACCGCGATATGCGCGATGGTTGTATCCTCGGTTTCTCCGGAACGATGGGAGATGACGGCGTTGTAATTATTGTCCTGCGCCATCTTTATGGCTTCCATGGTTTCTGAAAGAGAGCCGATCTGGTTGACCTTTATCAGGATCGCGTTGGCTATTTTCTGCTCGATGCCTTTTTTGAATATCTTAGGGTTGGTAACGAACGTATCGTCCCCTACGAGCTGGAGCTTGCCGCCCAACTGCGCGGTCATCGTTTTCCATCCGTCCCAGTCGAATTCAGACAGGCCGTCTTCGATGGACAGTATGGGGTATTTTTTCAGCCAGTTGTCGTAAATCGCGATCAGGTCCGCGGATGTTTTCATGCTGCCTTCGAATTTGTATTTGTTCTTGTCCTGGCAGAACGAGCTCGCTGCGCAATCCAGGGCTATCGATACGTCTTTACCCGGCTTGTATCCGGCTTTGTCTATCGCCTGGATAATGAACGCCAATGCCTCTTCGTTCGATCTGAGGTTCGGCGCGAATCCGCCCTCATCCCCGACAGAAGTAGCCAATTTTTGCGCCTTGAGAAGCGATTTAAGGTTATGGAAAACTTCCGTGGCCATGCGTAATGCTTCTGAAAACGTCGGCGCTCCTATGGGCATGATCATGAATTCCTGGATATCGAGGTTGTTGTCGGCGTGCATGCCGCCGTTCAGAATATTCATGAGCGGAACGGGGAGTATGTTCGCTTTGCCTGTCGCGAGGTACGCGTAGAGGGGGAGCTTTTTTTCGATCGCCGCGGCTTTCGCTACCGCCATGGAAACGCCAAGGATGGCGTTCGCGCCCAACTTGCCCTTATTATCGGTGCCGTCAACATCAATAAGGATTTTATCTATTTTTTTGTAATCAGGTTCCAATCCTTTTATCTTTGAAGCGATTATGGTATTGACGTTGGCGACAGCTTTAGTGACCGCCTTACCCATATAGCGCGATTTATCGCCGTCACGAAGCTCAAGCGCTTCATTTTCTCCGGTTGATGCCCCTGA
>JBAYMQ010000035.1:0-7448 GCA_041663465.1 Candidatus Omnitrophota bacterium
CGGGCTCATAGCTCAGTTGGTTAGAGCGTTTCCTTGACATGGAAAAGGTCGGAGGTTCAAGTCCTCCTGGGCCCACCATATTTTATTACGATATGAATATAGATACGCTCAGACACTCATGTTCGCACGTCATGGCAAAAGCGGTCAAGCAACTATGGCCTGAGGCCAAGCTGACGATCGGCCCTTCTATCGAAGACGGCTTTTATTATGATTTCGATAAAAAAGAGCCGTTCACCGACGATGATCTGGCGCGGATCGAAGATCTGATGAAGCAGATCATTAAGAAAAACGAGCCGTTCGTGCGCGCGGAACTTTCGAAGCAGGATGCGATTGATCTGTTTACAAAGCTGCATGAGGATTACAAGCTTGAACTTATCAAGGGTATCGGGGACGAGAAGGTCTTTATTTATAAGACAGGCGACGATTTTGTAGATTTGTGCCGCGGCCCGCATCTTGCGTCCACGGGCGAGATCAAGGCTTTTAAGTTATTATCGGTCGCCGGGGCGTATTGGCACGGCATTGAAACAAATCCCATGCTGCAGCGCATTTACGGGACTTGTTTTGAAACGAAACAGGAACTGGAGCAGCATCTTAAGGCTCTTGATGAGGCGAAACTGCGGGATCATCGCAAACTCGGCCCCGCATTAGAGCTCTTTGATATCTATCAGGATCAGGCAGGGCCGGGGCTGGTGTTTTACCAGCCCAAAGGCGCGCTGGTGCGCAAGCTCATAGAGGATTATGAAAAGAACGAGCATCTTAAGCGCGGTTACGACCTGGTTGTGACGCCGCATATCATGCAGGCGGAATTATGGAAAACCTCGGGCCATCTCGATTATTACAAAGAGAACATGTATACCTTTAAGATAGAGGATAAAGAGTTTGTCCTCAAGCCCATGAATTGCCCGGGGCACATTTTGATCTATAAATCGAAAACCCGCAGCTATAAGGATCTGCCGGTCAGATATTTCGAGCTGGGTACGGTGTACCGTCATGAGAAAGCCGGCGTCATGCACGGGCTTCTGCGCGTGCGCGGGTTCACGCAGGATGACGCGCATATTTTCTGCCTGCCGTCGCAACTTCGCGACGAGATCAAGGCAACAGTCAATTTCGTGTTCGAGACAATGAAGGTATTCGGTTTTAACAATATGGGGATCGAGTTAAGCACCCGGCCCGCGAAGTCGGTCGGCTCTGATGAAGATTGGCAGGCCGCGACCGCAGCGCTTGAAGATTCTTTAAAAGATCTCGGGCTGAAGTATGTGATCAACGAGGGCGACGGGGCGTTCTACGGGCCCAAGATAGACATTAAACTTAAAGACGCGCTCAAGCGATCGTGGCAGTGCGCGACGATACAATGCGATTTCAATCTGCCCAAGCGTTTTGCGCTCGAGTATGTGGATGTGGACGGGGCCGTCAAGCAGCCTATCATGCTTCACCGTGTTCTTCTGGGCAGCGTTGAGCGGTTTACCGCCTGCCTTACCGAACATTATGCCGGAGCGTTCCCGGTGTGGCTTGCGCCGACGCAGGCAGTTGTCATTCCCATCCGGGAAGACTTTTCCGGTTATGCCAAAGAGGTCGTAGCTGCGCTGGTCAACGCGGGCATCCGGGCGGAAATAGATTCGCGTAACGAAACCCTCAACAAGAGGATTCGCCAGGCGGAAGTCAATAAAGCACCGTATATTCTTATCATCGGTGAAAGGGAAGTAACGGCGAAACAGGTGTCCGTGCGCAAACGTCGTGACGGCGACAAAGGATCAATGACGCTGGAAACGTTTATCGGACAGGTTGGCGCTGAGATTACGAACCGGACGCAGTAAACATTGCGATCGCTTAGGCGCGGTTTATGCGCGGGGCAAAAGCGTGTTTGCGGGCGGCCAAACAGGAGGTGTGATTATAAAAAAGTTCATTCGTATTAACGAAAGGATCCGGGTTCCCGAAGTGCGCCTTATCGGGGCGGAGGGCAATCAACTGGGCATTGTGTCTACAGACAAGGCGAGAGAAATAGCGGTGCAGAGCGAACTTGATCTGGTTGAGGTGGCGCCCCAGTCAGTCCCGCCGGTATGCAGGATCATGGACTTTAGTAAATTCAAGTACGACCAGGAAAAGAAAGAGCGCGAAGCCAAGAAGCATCAAAAAGCCGGTCGTATCAAGGAAATCCGTCTCCATCCCAACATCGATGAGCACGACTTTCAGATAAAAGTAAAGCAGGCGCTCGGTTTCATAAAGAAAAAGGACCGGGTTAAGGTCGATTTATTCTTTAGAGGCAGGCAGATCGAGCATATGGATCTTGGCAGGAAACTTATCGACAAATTTATTGTCGATACGCGTAACGATGCGCTGTTGGAGAAAGAACCCTCCATGGAAGGCAGGGTTATATCTCTGATGCTCGCTCCCAAAAAATAAGGGACGGGGCGCATACGCTAAAAGAAAATGAGGTGAGAGTCGCATGAAAATGAAACTGAAGACTAAAAAGGGCGTTGCGAAACGCTTCAAGATGACAAAAAAAGGCCGGGTGAAATTCCGCCCGTCAGGAAAGAGCCATTTGAACACGAACAAGAAGCAGGCCCATTTGCGCAGGCTGCGCAAGGCCAAGACGCTTCCGAATAAAAAAGATGAGCAGCAGCTGAAGCGTATGCTGCCTTACGGATAAGGAGTGCGGTAATGTCAAAGATCAAACATAGCGGTGCGACAAAAAGAAGAAAGAAGAGAGTGCTCGCTCAGGCCAAGGGTTTTCGCCTGAAGAGGAGCAAGCAGTTCCAGCAGGCGCGGCGCGCTCTCGCGCACGCGTTAACCTACGCGTTCAGGGATCGCAAGAAGAGAAAGATCGAGTTCCGTCAGATCTGGATCGTGCGTATCAACGCGCTGTGCAGGCAGGAAGGTGTTCCCTACAGCAGGTTTATCGCGGGGTTGAAGAAAAATAAGGTCGCGCTTGACCGCAAGAGCCTGGCTACGATCGCTGTGGCGGATGAAGCGACATTCAAGAAACTGATCGAGTTCGCAAAAAAGTAAGCGGATATGTATATTGTCATAGTCGGATGCGGCAGGGTCGGATCGGAACTGGCGAAATTGCTGTCGGGCGAAGGCCATAATGTGGTGGTCATCGACCACTCGCAGTCTTCGTTCAGCCGGTTGGGCAATACCTTTAACGGGTTGACCCTGGTCGGCAACGGTTTCTCCCTCGATCTTTTGCGTCAGGCGGGCATTGAAAAAGCCGATGCGTTCTGCGCAGTGACCAACGGCGACAATACGAACCTTATTTCGGCGCAGGTCGCGCGTAAGATATTCAATGTGCCGAAAGTGATGGCGCGGGTGTATGATCCGCGCAGGGCGAGTATTTATACGGCGCTGGGGCTTGATATTTTAAGCGGCACGATCCTTATTGCGTCTATGATCCGCGATAAGATCGTGGAAAGCCGTTTTTCAAGCTACTTGATAGAATCCAAGGATCTGGGCGTGCTCGAGATCGAGGTTAAGGATGGTCTTGTAGGCAAGACCGTTGCCGATATCAACGTTCCCGGCGAGTTTATGGTTGTCGCGTTGCATCGGGTGGAAGGCGTTGTTATTCCTGATCTCAAGACAGCGGTTAGAAAAAAAGACAGCCTGCTGGCGGTGGTCAAAGTCGAAAGCCTTAAGAAGATAAAAGAGAGATTTAACCTTTAGGGCGGGATAGTGATATGTATATTGTCATTGTAGGCGCGGGGAAGGTCGGCTACTTCCTTGCCAAGCGTCTGGTGGCCGGCAAACACACGGTCAGCATTGTCGAAAAAGATAAGGCCCTGTGTGAAGATATCGCTAAAGAGATCGAAGCGCTGATCATCAATGGCGATGGCTGCGACCCTGAGATCCTGGAAGAGGCCGGTATCAAGCGCGCGGATGTCATCGCCGCCGTGACCGGCGATGACGAAGATAACTTGATCGTCTGCCAGCTTTCTAAAGAATTGTTCCATGTCGGCCGGACCGTGGGCCGCGTCAACAATCCCGACAACGAGCGGACATTCTCGGAATTGGGCGTCGATGTGCCGGTGGATGCGACCATGATCATCGGCAAGATCATCGAAGGCGAGGTTTCCTTCTCGGATTTCGTGAACCTGATGTCCTTTAAGCGCGGCAAGCTTTCTATAGTGCGTATTGACCTACCCGCCGATTCCCCGGTTATAAACAAAAAGATCAAGGATATCAGGCTTCCCGATGATTCTGTGTTGGTATCGATTGTCAGGCATGATGATGTGATTGTTCCCAAAGGGGACACCGTGCTCATGCCGGGAGACGATATCATTGCGCTGACCGTCACCGGCAATGAGTCGCAACTGCTGGGGATGTTCTACGGAAAGATCTAAGGCCATGAAGTTCGGTATCGTTGTCAATGCTTTTTGGGGCATCGTAACAGAGCTTTTGTACGCCGGCGCTATTATATTAACCGCATTGGCGGCCTGCCTCGTTTTCTCCATGATAAAGCCATGATCTTAAAACCGAACCTGGAAGATGTCAAAATAATCGGGTTTTACTTAAGCAAGATCATCCTGGCTTTGGGCGCGGCCATGGCCATTCCTATGGCGTTGTCTTTGTGCCTTGGCGAATTCGGCCCGTTCCTGGATTTCGCGATAGGCATAGAGGTTTCGGTGATCGCTGGTATCGTGCTGCGGTATCTGTGCCGGACCGATAAAGATTTGCTGTGGATGCACGGCATGATCGTGGTGTCGCTGTCTTGGCTTATCGCTATGGTTTTGGCCGCGGTACCTTTGTATCTAAGCGGACACTGGAAATCTTTTCTCGACACATGCTTTGATACTATGTCGGGATTTGCCACCACAGGTCTCGGGCTCGTCCAGGATCTTGATCATTTGTCATACGGGCATAACCTGTGGCGCCATTTGATCATGTTCATCGGCGGACAGGGCATCGTTATTGTCGCTTTATCGTTTTTTGTAAAAGGGTTTTCAGGCGCTTTCAAGATGTATGTGGGTGAGGCGCGCGACGAGCGCATTCTGCCCAATGTCATCCACTCGAGCCGTTTTATCTGGCTGGTGAGCATTGTATTCCTTATATTGGGGACCGGGGCTCTCGGAGTGACCGGTATATTAAACGGCATGCGGCCGTTCAATGCGTTCTTTCACGGCGCCTGCATTTTCATGGCCGCGTTCGACACGGGCGGCTTTGCCCCGCAGTCGCAAAGCATCCTGTATTATCACAGCCTTCCGTATGAGCTAATTACGATCGTGATCATGATTCTGGGCGCGATCAATTTCAAGCTTCATTTTCACGTGTGGACCGGGAATCGCAAGGAAATTCTTAAGAATATCGAGAGCCGCACGCTGTTTGTGACCGTGCTGGTTACATTCCTGATCACTGCCGCCGGTTTGCATATGGCGAAGATCTACCCGCAGGCCCTCGTACTGTTGCGCAAAGGTTTTTATCAGCTTATCTCGGGCCATACCGGCACCGGGTTCCAGACGGTCTACGCACAGCAATTCATGACCGACTGGAACGATCTTGCGTTAGTGGGCGTTATCATCGCTATGGCGCTGGGCGGCGCGGCATGCTCGACTACCGGCGCTATCAAGATGATACGTATCGGTATTATCGCCAAAGCGTTCATACAGGACGTCAAGCGGATATTGCTGCCGGAGCGCGCGGTGGTAGAGCAGAAGTTTCATCACATCAAAGATGTTTTTCTTGAAGACAAGCTGGTGCGGCCGGCGCTCATTATTACCCTCGCGTATATTATATTATACGGGCTCGGTTCGATCGTCGGAATGCTTTACGGATACCGGTTCCTGGATTCATTGTTCGAATCAACATCCGCCGCGGCGAACGTCGGATTGTCGTGCGGGATAACGTTGCCGTCCATGCCCGCGGGGCTGAAGGTAACTTATATCATACAGATGTGGGCAGGCAGACTTGAATTCATGTCTGTATTAACGTTGCTTGGATTTTTTGTCGCAGCGATCAAGGGGAAGAAATAATGCGTTATGCCTGTCTCGCGGTTTGGGTCGCCGTTTTTTTCGCCGGACGAGCGGTATGCCTGGCGCAGGCGGCTTCCAGTACCGAATTAATCGCTCAGGCTAAGGATTTCGACGGCAAAACCGTCATATATGCCGGGGAGGTTGTCGGTGACGTGATGAAACGCGGCGATAACGCGTGGATCAATGTCAATGACGGCGCCAGTGCCGTCGGCGTTTGGATAACGGGCGCTATGGCCGGCGAAGTCGGATATGCGGGGGATTTTAAGCACGCGGGAGACAAGGTCGAGATTGCCGGTGTATTTAACCGCGTCTGCGGCGAGCACGGCGGCGATCTGGATATACACGCGCAGTCGATGCGGGTTGTGCAGCCGGGCGCGCCGGTGCCGTGCAGTATAAATAAGGTGAAAAAGGATTGGGCGATCAAATTACTGGGAGTGGTGGCGATCATATGGACATTGAGTCTCTTAAAACTACGGTAGCGCATGATCTGGCTTCGGCTGCGTCGATCGCGGATCTCGAAACGCTGCGGGTCAAGTACCTGGGAAGAAAAGGCGCGGTTGCGGAATTGACCGCGTCGATCCCCAAACGTGCGCCTGAACAGCGCGGCGCGTTCGGCAAACAGGTGAACGCGTTGAAAGGCGAAATTGCGGCGATGTTCGACGAGAAGCAGAGCGCGCTGAGTTCTGTTTCCGCGGCGCCGGTTGGCGATAAACCCGATATGGGCATGCCCGGGATCGTTCAGGATGTCGGCAGGCTGCATGTCCTGACACAGATCATCAACGAGATCAACGATATTTTCGTGCGCATGGGCTTTCAGATCGTGGACGGGCTTGAAGTGGAGACAGAGTACAATAATTTTACCGGTCTTAATATCCCTTTGGAACATCCGTCGCGGGAGGCATTCGACACCTTTTATCTCAAGGACTTGGACGCGACCGCTCTTGGCCGGCCAGCCGGCGACGGGAAATTGCTGTTGCGATCCCAGACATCCTCCGTTCAGGTCATGGTTATGAAAGCCAATAAACCTCCGCTCGCGATCGTCGCCCCGGGACGCGTGTACCGGCCGGACGCGGTTGACGCATCTCATTCATTCATGTTCCATCAGATCGAGGGTTTCATGGTGGATAAAGGCGTAAAATTTTCCGACCTGAAGGGCACGCTTGAGTTTTTCGCGAAAGCGGTATTCGGCCAGGATATCAAAATGCGGTTCAGGCCGCATTTTTTCCCATTCACCGAGCCGTCCGCTGAAATAGATATTTCCTGTATCATCTGCAAGGGCAAGGGTTGTTCGGTCTGCGGCAAAAAAGGGTGGCTTGAGATCCTTGGATCCGGCATGATCCATCCGAACGTTTTCAGGAATGTCGGATACGATCCTGACAAATATACCGGCTTCGCGTTTGGCATGGGCGTCGAGCGCATCGCAATGCTTAAGTATGGCATAAACGACATCAGGCTGTTCTTCGAAAATGACCTGCGGTTTTTGAGGCA
>JBAYMQ010000036.1:0-7442 GCA_041663465.1 Candidatus Omnitrophota bacterium
CGGTTACCGTATGCTCTACCTGAATACGCGTATTCATTTCCATGAAATAAAAATTGTGATTATTATCCAGGAGGAATTCAATGGTGCCGGCGCCGACGTAATTCACGGCTTTAACGGCCTTGACCGCCAGCTCGCAAATACGTTTTCGCGTCTTGCTGTCCAAAGCCGGGGACGGGGACTCCTCCAGAAGCTTCTGATGCCTGCGCTGGATACTGCAGTCGCGTTCTCCTAAATGTATGACATGGCCGTGCTGATCTGCAAGGATCTGGACTTCGACATGACGCGGCTTTTCCACATACCGCTCCATGTAGACCGCGGGATTGCCGAAATTCGCCTCAGCTTCAGACTGCGCGGTCGCGAATGAAGACGCTAATTTTATATCGTTATGGCAGATGCGCATGCCTTTACCGCCGCCGCCGGCCGCTGCCTTGATAATGATGGGATACCCTATGCGCTTTGCGACTTTGAGCGCTTCTTCCTTGGTCTTGATCGTAGAATCGCTCCCGGGAACAAGCGGCAAACCTACTTTATGGACCGATGATTTCGCCATCATCTTATCGCCCATAAGCCGTATATTCTCCGGGGTAGGCCCTATAAATTTAATATGGCAGGATTCGCAGACTTCGGCGAAATGGGCGTTTTCGGCCAAAAAGCCGTATCCGGGGTGAATTGCTTCGACATCGGTGATCTCTGCGGCGCTGATAATGGCGGGAATATTCAAATAACTTTTAGCGCTAGGCCCCTGGCCTATGCAAATAGCTTCATCGGCAAAACGCACGTGCAGGGAATTGCGGTCGATCTCGGAATAGACGGCTACGGTGCGGATACCCATTTCACGGCACGCACGGATAATACGCAGCGCTATCTCTCCACGGTTCGCGATGAGGACTTTAGAAAACATTAAAAGGGCTCTATTATGAACATCGACTGGCCGTATTCAACAGGCTCGGCATTCTCTACGAGTACTTCTACGACCTTGCCTCTGATCTCCGATTTTATCTCATTCATCAATTTCATGGCCTCGATGATACAAACTACCTGCCCGGGTTCAACGACCTGCCCCGCTTCAGCGTACGGAGGCGCCTCGGGGGATGGTGCCCTATAGAACGTGCCGACCATCGGCGCTTTGATCTCCACGGTCTTGATCGCGGGCTTCTCCGCAACCGGAACCGCCTGGATCTGCTCCGCGGAACGCGCGCCCGCAGGCCCGGATTTCTCACGCTCTATAACATACGGCCCAGAATAATTATCGCCTCCGGGAGTCGACTTCTTGAGCCTGATCTTAGTGCCGTCTTTCTCTATCTCAAGTTCAACCAGATTGTTCTCAGACATTAAGGCCAGCATCTCTTTGATCTCTTTAATATTCACGCGTTGTGCCTCCTTAGTATCCGGCTGCCCGTTCGAGGTACGAGCATGTGCGGGTATCCACCTTGATGAAATCGCCTTCGTTGACAAAAAGCGGGACATTGACGATCGCCCCTGTCTCGATCTTGGCAGGTTTTGTGCCTGCTTTTGCGGTATCTCCCTTTACCCCGGGCTCCGAACTGGTGATCTTATATACCACGAAATTCGGCAGGTTGACCGCGAGAACATCATCTTTATATGAAAGCGCCGTAACTTCAATATTATCTTTCAGGAAATTGACCTTTTCGCCCAAAACGGCTTTACTGATAGCCCGTTCGTCATAATTCTCCTGGTCCATGAAATAATACATATCCCCGGAATTATACTGATATTGCAGTTTGGATTCTTCGATATAAGCTTCATCGATCTTTTCATCCCCCCGGAACGTCTGTTCAAGGATATTACCGGTCTTCATATTACGCATCTTGCATCGGGTAAACGCGGCGCCTTTGCCGGGTTTGACGAACTGGGAATCCAGGATCATGAATGGCATGCCATCCACGAGAATAGTTAATCCGTTCTTTAAATCATTTATTGAGAGAGCCACTGATCACCTCATGTCCTTTTCTGGTTACTAAAACCATGTCTTCGATACGAATACCGAACTTGCCCGGAAGATATATCCCGGGTTCAACGGTAAAGACCATCCCCGGCCTTAATACCTGCTCCACTTTAGGCGATAAAGAAGGCGCTTCATGAATTTCAAGCCCCAGGCCATGGCCCAGGCTGTGCATGAAGTATTTGCCGTATCCTTTATCTCTTATATACTGCCTAGCCGCTTGGTCTATCCTGCCGGCAGCTACGTTCGGCTTTATCGCAGCCAGAGCGCGCTCCTGAGCGGTCCGGACAATACCATATACTCTGGTAATAAGAGTATTTATTTTACCCAAGAAGAATACCCTTGTCAAGTCAGATTTATACCCCTTGTATTCCACCCCAAGATCTATCATTACCGCTTCTGCCGCTTTAAGTTTTCGCTCTGAGGTCTGGTAATGGGGCAGGGCGGCGTTAGGACCCGAAGCCACGATTATATCGAATGAAGCGCACGAAGCGCCCTCAAACCGGATAAAACGCTCTATCTCCCCGGCGATTTCTATCTCTTTAGCCCCAGGCTTGAGGAAATCCTGAATATAGCCGTATGCCCGCATGGCGATACGCGTCGCAACACGGATCTTTTCAATCTCATCCGGAGTCTTGATAAGCCGCAGGGCCTCAACCGTACCTGATAACGGGACTAATGCCGCGGGCAGAGCCTTCTGAAGCTTATTATACAAACTATATGATACTTTTTGCTCTTCGAAGCCAAGCCGCGCGATCTTAAGGGTCAGGCATAAATCCGCCAAAACCCGGGAAAAAGCCGGTTTAATATCAACCACGCTGAACCCGGACAGGCTCTTCCTCATTTCCTGCGTATACCTGCCATCGGTGATATACACAGAGTTTTTTTTCGTAATGACTAAGTATGCGTCGCGGCATTTATAACCCGTCAAATAGGAAATATTATTAGGATCGGTTATAAGCATACCGTCAACAACCAGCTTAGCTATTTTTTTTTGTAACTGTTTGACGCGAATATTCATATCAGACGACCATTTCGATTAACGCTTCGAGGCCCAAATAATAGCTGTGCGGCCCAAATCCCATGATCGTTCCTTTGACTACCGGGCTGATAAGAGATGTGCGCCTGAATTCTTCTCTGGTATGCGTATTGGAGAGATGGACTTCTACCGCGGGGAGATTCACGGCTGCCAGCGCGTCACGGATCGCAACGCTGGTATGCGTATAGGCTGCCGGATTGATCAAAATCCCGTCAAATCTATCCCTTGCCTTACCTATAGCGTCTACGATCTTGCCTTCGATATTAGACTGCAGGATAACAAGGGATATTTTCCTTTTCGCAGCAATCTTCTTTAAGCGCGAGTTGATGGCGGCTAATGTCACGGTGCCGTACACGCCCGGTTCCCGTACCCCCAGCATCTGCAGATTCGGGCCATGAATGACCAGGAACTTTTTCATAGCGGCCTCATTCCGCTTCATCTATCAGCATAACGGGAATGCCGTCTTTAACCGGATACTTCTTGCCGCATTTCTTGCAGACTATTTTATTGTCCTTTAATTCCACATCGCCTTGACAAGCAGGACACGCCAGGATATCAAGCAGTTCCTTGTCTATCATAAGGTCTCCTCTTTTTTTGCGTTTTTGTCGGACTGGAACCGAAGCTCATATAAGAACTTATCCAAAAGGGCGTCTTCATCCGTGGTAAGGTTACCGGCTGTTTTTTCTTTTAGCATGGATAAGGTATCGATGATCAGTTTGGCGTGAGAAAGATTCTGTTCAGTCTTACCGGTAACCGGATGGACAACGACTCCGAGGGCGATCGAAGCCTGCATCGCAAGAGAGGTGATAAAAAACGTGAAATCCGTGATGTTTTTTTCTTCCATATTGCTCCCGTCGTCATTGCAATGACGCTTCAATAAATTATTATGCCCGCGTAGCCGACAACGCTCGAGTTATCGCCCGTAACATCTCCGCTTGTCGCATAATGTACCAGTTCGCCTTTTGTGGCGCCGAGTTCTCTCGCCGCGGTGATCATGGCAATAACGGGCATATACCCGCACATCGTAATATTCCTGGTTCTTACCGTCTCCCATAACGCGCGGGCGTCAAGATCCAGGACCGCCTTGATGGCGGCATCGTCTTTTGCGCGGGCGGCTTTTGCCGGCTCATAATGGGTCATATCCGAGCTGGCGGCCAAAAGCGTCGACGGCTGCCGTTTCCCGGCCTTCACAGCCCGCGCGACCGCCAAGCCGATATCCGTCAATGCGGCAAAATCATCGGAGCCGAACGCGATAGGAACTATCTTGAAATCTTTTCTGAAATACTGCAGTATCGGCAATTCGACTTCAAGCGAATGCTCGCGCGCGTGCGCCAGATCATCGTTCTCCAGATAATCCGACCCGGCCAGTATATCCCGCGACAATGCTTCATCAATACCGACCTCGCCCATCGGCGTCTGCCATATGCCCGCAGCCATAAGGCTGAACGCGGCTCCCAGGCCCGTGTGATTAGGCCCTAACAGTACAACCGTATCCTTGACGACGATCCGCGCCACGGTCCGCGCCGCGACCAAACCGGAATACATATACCCGGCATGCGGCAGCATGCACCCGATAACATCTTTCTTCCGCGCAGGCTCGGGCAAAAAAGCATCGATCTGTTTTTGTATAGATATAGCGGTTGCCGGATAAAACTGGCCGGCTACCGCTGGTTTGCGTATATTGCTTTTATCCATTGAACAGATTTTGCAGGAATTCCCTGGATTTGATAAGCTGGCTGCCGGTAGCCGGATGATGGACTTCGACCACTTTCAGCGTAGCATCCGAAATATAAGGTTTAACCCTGGTGAAATCGAATTCACCCGTGCCGGGCGGCTGATGATCCACACATCCCGTAATGTCATGCAGATGTATACCCAGCATCCGGGAACCGTAGCGTTTTAGAAAATCCTCGTGAGCCGGGACCATTCCGAGATTCTCCATCAACTGCGCGTGCCCTGTGTCATGCCAGTAATATATCTGCGAGTCTTTAAACGCATCGAGTATGACGGCTATTTCATCATAAAAAGGTATCTCCCTGGAATAATACCTCGTTTCAACGCCCAGCTTGATACGCCGGGATGCCGCGTAGGCATTCAATTCTTCCAGGCTCCTAAGCGTATTCTCGATATAGGGCTTTTTAACATCATCGCGCTGGCGCATGATATCGCCGCGCAGGATAGAGAACATCCGGCTGTCCCGCTGCCCTTTATTGAACAACGCTATCAGATCTATCGTCCTATCGGGTATTTCGACCCTTCCGCAATGCAGCACGACAGCTTCAACGTTCAACCGCACCGCCGTATCGATAGTGATCTTGGTCTGCGCTACAGCCAGTTTGCGCTGCTGCTCGTCTTTAGACGATATAGCATAATAATCGGGAAGCGCTGCCTCGCGCGGCACATTTTCCGGGATAGGGCAAAAGTTATGCAAACTCGCGACCCTGATATAACGGTCACGCACAAGCGCCTCAATAGAATCTATCATCGAAGAGGTAAGGTTAAAGCCTAACTCAACCTCGTCGAATCCAAGTTCTTTGATGTCACGGATGAGCGATAATCCATCAGTATGACGAAAGGCGTTCCAGGACGTAGAGAGAACCGCGGACATTGTTTATCTTCTTTCCCGCATTTTCTTTCTTTTCTTCTCGCTGGGCTTCTGATAATGCTTGCGATCCCTTACTTCCTTAAGGATCCCTTCCTGCTCGATCTGCTTTTTAAACTTGCGCATGGCAGATTCGAAGGATTCTCCTTCACGAATCTCGATTTTTGGCAATGTAATCAACTCCTTTCAATATTTTAGGTTTTTGAGCAACTTAATATAACATTGTTTCCTGTTGATGTCAGTTAAAAACGGGGATGGATCTGCCTTTTCGCAGTAAAACCATCCCCGTATTCACGCTCCGGAGTCGGGGTCCGGAAACATGCATTTAACCTAAGACAACAAGTATCTCTTTAAGCTCCGGAGCTGTAGCCACCGCGGCTTGTTCCTCCAATTTCAATATGCTGGAAATGAATGAAACAAGCTTTTCGCGCTGGCTTACGCCATCCCTGCTTTCGCAACAGGAGATCGCGTGGGCTTTTAACTGCTCATACGGCATCGGGCCGGATTGTATCCTTTTTTCTATATCCATCCAATTCGCTTCCAGATCCCGCGCGGTGATATTCTTAGCAACGCTGCCCGGAACGACCGCGGAAAGCATTCCTGCCCCGGTATGGCGGGTGACCGGCATTTCGCGCAGATCTATACCGCCTGTATCCAGCGGAACCACCGCTTCTTCCTTGGCGGGATTCCCTCCGTCCGCTGAACCGGACGGCTTGAATTCAAATAAAGCCGCCTGGACACGGTTCCGCATTACCGGATCTATCGAACTATCATATACAAGGCCCTGCAGCGCTCTATACGCCCGCGGATCTCCGGTATCGGACAACGCGAATATCAGGCTTGTCTGCGTGATATCCGAATGCGGTTTAGCGAGAGATTCTATCAGGCCGGAAACCACGCTATGCTCCTTTATAGCCGCTAAGGCCCGCACCGCGGCTACCTGCGCCGCGATATAATGGCTGGTATCCTCTATGTCACCGGCAGGCGCGTTGAGGCTGGACAATAACGGCGCGACGGCTTCGACAGACCTGAACTTAGCCAAAGCGGCAGCCGCGATCATCCTGACATTCGGAGATACATCCCCTAAAGCCCGGACCAGCAGCCTGACAGCGCTGTCATTATCTATCATAGAGAGACCTTTTACGGCGCTCAGCCTGCGGCTGACGTCGGATGCCTTCAATTCGAGCTCTAACCAATCAATTTCCAAGCCGTCAGCGACCGCCTCGCCGCCGTCGTTCAAGGCATCGGACATGACCAGCCCCACTCCGGTATCGATCAGATCTGCCCTGTTCTCCCGGATAAAGTCCGCACCGCGCGGAAGAAACCGCAATATCATGAATGCCTGGATTTGATACTCTATCGATATTTTATCGTTCACCAAAACAGCTTTCAACGGCTGCATTAATTCTTTACCCAGATACTGCTCCCGGCTCAAAACTTTTAAAGCGGGCGCTATCGCCGACAGCTTATCGAGAACAATCTCTGTCTGCCGGATATCGCCGGGAAGGCTCGTCTCTAACGCCGCCGCGCTTACCTTGATCGAATCTTTTACGATCTTCGATACCGCCGCCAGCGCCTGTTTCTGGGCGAAGCGATCGTAATTGGTCACGGCCTTCACGTCAAACAACTGTAATAATACTTCGATCGCCCGGGTATCAGCCGCTTTACCCAATTTTATGGCGATCCTCGCGCGCCTTTCACCATTTTTAGCAGCGTCCCCGCCCAGGCTTTCTTTCAATTCCCGGATCAACGCGGGTACTTCATCGATAGCCCCGCCGTCTTTTTCAGACGACACTCTCGCCTGATTGACCCGGAATATCAGCGACGCGTCCGAGGTA
>JBAYMQ010000037.1:0-7382 GCA_041663465.1 Candidatus Omnitrophota bacterium
CTTTCGGAGGCGTAAGCCGGGCCCGGTGCGGGCGCGTATGCGTCAATGACTCGTACACGTCTGCCAGCGCGACTATCTGAGCGAACTCCCCGATCTCCCCTTCACGCAAACCCTTCGGATATCCCGACCCGTCCATCCGCTCATGCTCCTGGGTTATGACTTCGACAAGGCCGGGAGAAAATTCACCGCCAAGTTTAGACAATATTTCAAGCCCTTTAGCCGGATGCTCCTTGACCTTGGCGAACTCCTCAGGCGTGAACGCGCCCCGCTTGCTGATAAGCTCCATATACGTAACGATCCCGATATCATGCAGGAACGCGGCGCAGAACAATTCGCGTACCCGGGCGCCGGAATAATTCATGCCCAGGCCGAGCTCCAGCGCTATAAACCCTACATTAACCGCGTGGCAAAAAACATAATCCTCGAGACGTTCGTAATCATGCAAACATTGGTATAAAAAATTTTTATCATTCAGGCTGTAAACATTTACAGCCTGATCCGCGAAAGGCAGGAACTGAGCTTTAAATTCAGCCGACGTTTTAAGCTCAAACGAATATACCCTGCGCGCCCAGGTCAACGCGCTCGCGTAAAATTCGCGCACGCGGGCCAGCCGCTCATCCTCGATCTCCCTGTTCACCGCGTTAAAAACGCTGACATTCACGTCGCCGGACGGCACCGCCCCCGCCTGGGCCGCAGCGAGCTCATCCGACGCGGGAAATTGTCCATCCGGCGCGTTAGCGGCAGCCTCATCTTTAAGCTTTTGTTTTTCGTCCTGATACTTCTTAAGGATCTGCAATATGCTCAACATTTTACGGGATAGGAGATTTCCGAGACGCCACGTTTGCCGGGGCCTTGCTGATGTTATCCGCGACAGAAGGCGGATTTGACTGCGAATCCATGTATTTCACGTCAAAATCAGAAGACTCAAGATCTTCATTGATCTTAGTAATAGTTTGTTTATCGACCATAGTCAGGTTATTGCCAAATCCCACTAAAAGCGCGAGATCGCAGATAGTATTGATCAGCCTGGGGATACCTCCGGAACAGGCGTGCACTTCCTTATACGCTTCCGGCTCAAATAGATCGCGGACCGCGCCGCTCACCTGAAGCCTGTGTTCGATATATTCTCTCGTCTCCACCTCATCAAAAGCCTTCAAATGAAAACGGACCGCCATACGATGCATGAACTGCGGCATGGACATAACGGTATATTTCAATTCGGGCTGCCCCAATAAAATGATAGTTAAAAGAAAGGCATTGTCGAGCTGAAAATTCAGAAGGAGGCGGATCTCTTCGAATGTATCCTTACTGCTTATTGCCTGCGCCTCATCGATAATAATTACGCTATGCTTCCCGGCGGTATGATTCGCGTAAAGGATCTTATGGAGCGTATGGAACAGATCGATCTTGTTATCATTGGACGAATCCTGCCCGCCAAGTTGATGAACTATCTCCTGGATGAATTCCAGGCTCGATAACCGGGGGTTCAGGATAAATACCGACTGATACCGGTTCTCCTGTTGAAGCTCATGCCACATTACCCGCGTTAAAAGCGTTTTACCGCAGCCGTACTCTCCGGTAAAAAGCGCCGCGCCCTTATGCTCTCTTACAACATAAAGCATACGGGCCACAGCTTCTTTATGCTGCTGCGAATAGTAAAAGAACCTCGGGTCCGGGGTATTCTCGAAAGGCTTCTCTTTTAGCCCCCAATACGCCTCATACATTATTATTTATCCTTGGGCAGAACCTTGCGCGAGACGCTCGTGAACGAATAATCCATCTTGTTCTTATCATCTATCTTGTGGCTGATGACGCCGCGCATGGACATCATTGTTTTATCCAATTCGCCTCTCCAAAAACACATGCCGTTCTTCTCAGACGTCTGCATGGTTTCCCACACGACAGCGCCGTCATCCTGAACGTTCAGCGTAAGATTCGTTGCGGGGAACCCTTTTTTAGAAAAATCCGCCAGACTTACCTGATTATCCTTAAACGTGGCTGTATCGATCTCTTTCTTGCCTTTGCCGGAAAGCGGGGACAGTTCTATCTGCCATCCAGTGTTATTCAGCAGCGCCATCTTCTTTTTCACGATTTCCTGCTTGGCCAGGAACGCTTTAATCGCGTCCTCATCTGCCTGAGAAACAGGCGCGCTGGATCCTTTAGTAACAGCTTTACCCGATTTGCTTGTTGTCGCGGGCTGATCGAAGGCTTTATTCTTGCTTCCGAACCACGCGTGCGCGGACGAGGCGCAAAATACCGCAAAAAGTAATCCCGTTAAAACAATACCAACCCTTTTCATGTTTCCCTCCCTTTTAGATTTCATTCCACAACCCCTAATCAATAGGTTTTTTGCCTTCCCATGTCTGCCAGGTAAGGATATATTTCCTGACCCAATCCACGTCCTTATCCTCGGATTTAACAAGCGATAAGAATTTTCTAAAATGCGTCAACGCCAGCGGGCGATTCGTCAGATATTCAGCGTAGATAAAACCGAGATTATAATGCGCTGCGCCGTCATCGGGATTAAGTTCGAGGTCTTTCTCGAACTCCGCTATAGCGCGCGAATACTCCTTGTTCTTAGTATAGAACACTCCGAGATTATAATGCATGAGCGCTGTTTCCTTAATAAGAACCTTGTTCTCCCTGGCTATTTCCGCAAACTTTGCCGGGATCTGCTCGATCTTTCTCTCAAACGAGCGGTTCTTGGCCATTGACTGCTCGTAGCGCTTCTTGAATTCCTTGATCTGCCTGCGCGAGATCTCCAACTGAGCGCGATCGTTAAGCCGCTGCTCTTCCATAGCCTTCAGTTTAATCTGAAGATTTTTTACATCGCGCGAAAATCGCGAATTTTCATTATTCAGGCGGCTATTTTCACGCTGCGTCTCAGGGACGAGCTTATAATCAAACGCCATTTTATCTAAAGCCTTCCGGGCGTCTTCAGCGTCCTTACGCAGCGACTTGTTAGCGGACTCAAGAGACGCGATTTGTTCTTTAAGCGGCCCGGTCAACTGCCTGGAGGCATCTACTTCCTTGAGCGCGGCGTCTTTTTCCGCGTTGGCCTTATTGATCTCATCCTGCGCGGTCTGGACTTTCGCCTTGAGCTCTATGAAGCCTTTTGACTGCTGCAAAATATTATTGCGATCCAGCACAACGCCGTCATAATCCTTTTTCAGCTTCTCATACAGCGTCTTATAATCTTCCTGCCCGTAAACGGGTTTAACGCTTATAACCAGAAAAACAACAGCGACGCAGCGGAATATGATGAAGAAATCAGGGTATTTTCGCATCGCTCTCCTTTAATAATTTCGCGCCGGCTTGATATCAGGCATCAACTCGGCTTTCATATCAGGATACGGCTGGTACTGCTTCAGTTGAAGATCAAGTTTTTCGTCCGCTACGCTCCTGTAATCCTGATATTGCTTATTCATTTCATATCCATATTCATGGCTCGAGCCGGTTATTAATTCGTCCCCGGCAATGACGTGCGGAGTCAACAAAACCATGAGTTCCGTCCTTACCGTAGTATCTGTTTTGCTGGAAAACGCGGTGCCGATTATCGGGATCTTGCTTAAGAACGGCGTGCCCTCGGAATCGGTTGACTTCTCTTCTTTGCTCAACCCGCCTATCAGGATACTGGTGCCGTCCTTTACCATAACGATGGTCTCCGCGGTCGAGGTATCGATTATCGGGATCCGGTTATTCTGCGACGACAGAACAAAACTGGTAACACTGGATATTTCGGGTTTTATCTTAACCGTCACAAAACCATCCTCGTTGATCGTAGGCGTGACGGACAACTGCACGCCAACATCTATATAAGTAACCGCTTCGGAAATCGTATTGGATGTCTGTGTCTGCGTTGTAGTTGTCGTAATATACGCTTGTTTCGCGCCGACGTGGATCTTTGCTTCCTGATTATTGACAACTGACAACTTAGGGTTCGACAGTATCCGCGTTTGTCCCAGCGTCTGCAAATACTTTATGATCGTATCGAAATCCTGCTTATTGCTGATAACCCCCAAATGCATCTCACCTGTCCCAACGGTCTGTTTTCCAGCAGACTGATCGCTCGTCGTGCCCGTGAACGGATAAGAACCGATATCGCCGCTTAACCCGTCCAACACCTGTTTGCGCGTCTTAAAAGTTCCCGTGGCCGAGGTCACATTACTGAACGGATACGAACCAAGATACGTCAATTTATTGGCGTCGTCGTTCATCTTGAACAAACCTTCCCACTCCACGCCGGAACCGACCTCATTGCTCAACCTGACCTGGACGATCTTAGCGTCTATAAGGATCTGCCGGGTTTTAAGATCCAAACCCTTGATCAGTTCCCTGATGCCTTCCATGCGGTCAGGAAGCGTTTGCACGATAACCTGATTAGTCCGCTCGTCCGCCTTGATGCTGCCGACCTTCTTGACGTCAAGCTGGTTCTTTAACTGCTCCTCGACATCTTTTGCCCGCGCGTACTTTAAAGAAAAAACCTCAATAACGCTCTTTTGATCCATGGCGTAGAGGGTGCTTTCCATATTAAGCACGCGGTCAGGCGTATCGATCACTAAGATCAGCCCGGATTCCTGATCCATCAGGACCTTGCCTATCTCGCTTTTCATCGTATTAACCAGATTAAACGCCTGCTCTGGGATAGCGTACTGGAGACGAAAAACCTTGAATACCCGCGAATCATAAAAACTTCGCCCGTAGAACGCCTTATACTCCGCCTCGGTCATGATGTTGTAGATACTCCCTTTTTTCTCGAACGCGAGATTATTGCTGCGCAGGATAATATCGAAAACATCCTTGACCGGCACGCTCTCAGCGGTCATCGTGACCCTGCCCGTAACCGCTTTTGTCGGAACTATATTCAAACCGGACTTGCCGGAAATATATTTAAAAGCTTCATTAATATCAATATCGCGCAGATCAAGGGATATCATTGTATCGGGAAAATCAGGCGTTGATACCGGCTGTGAAAAAACAACCGCTGGCTCAGACGCCGGCTGTTTCTGCTGCGCAGATACTGATATTATCGCGCAAAAAAACAAAATGACAACCAAAAATAATATACGATCTTTTTTCATATCCCCATCAGTTTCTTGCGGATAAGCATCAATGAATACCCGTCCCGCGCGAGCGCCGAGATCTGCGGGATCCGCTTGGCAACCTGCTTACGGTCATAATACCTGACATTGCCTTTTTTGTACGCGACGCGCAAGAGGCCGGCGTCAGAATAACGGTTTACGATCTGGTATGACAGCCCGTACTGTTGCGACATCTCTTTTGCCGTGATAAATTTATCTATCATTGGTCGAAAGTCTCATAGGTTAACACATATTTCCTGATCCTGTCCGCGTCGGCGTCTTTCGGGGACAACGCGAGATATTTTTTAAAATATGTCGTGGCTTTTTTCCGGTTATTTAAATACTCGCCGTAGATAACGCCTAAATTATAAAATGCCTCGCCGTCATTAGGCCTGAGCTCGACAACTTTCTCGAGCTCCGCGATAGCTTTAGGATATTCCTGATTCTGCGCGTACAAAACGCTTAAATTATAATGCAGCGTGGCGTTCTCGTCAGGAAGCTTGCCTGAGCGCGTTTTGAAATCCTCAAACTGCTTTCTTACAGCCTCAAGTTCTTTATTTTTTACCAGCAGCAGGTCATACCGCTTTTGCAGCTCGCCGTATTCTTCTATCAATTCCTTGTTTTGCTGCGACACGCCCTGTCCCCTCGGCTGTTGCTCATAAAGACGCAATTGCAGGGACTTACGCGACAGCTCTTTCTTGATCTCCTGCAACTCTTTCAAATATCTGGCTTCAGGCAATGGGCCTTTCTGCCCGGCTTTAGCCGACCGCTTAAGGTCGCTGGCTTCCTGGGAGATCGTGATGAATTGGTTCTGGAGGAACGCGTTCTGATCTTCCAGCTTCTTGATCTGGCCGGACATAACGGTATTCTGATTCTGCATCCTCTTATATTCGTCGCTAAGCTGTTTCTGCTGACCGCTAAAACCTGTCTTTTCCTGCAAAAGCTCCAAAGACACTGCCTGCGCTCTCTGCAAATCCTGCTGCAGTTTGTCGGCTTTTTCGGATGCAGCCACTACTTCAGCCTCTTTCTCAGCCCGGATCTTGGCGAACCTCTGATTAAGCGCCGATATCTCGCCGTCCTTATGCGCCTTTAACTGGTCCAATTGGGCGTTGACGATCGCCAATTCCTGCGCCCTCTGGCCTGTGATCTTCACATTCTGCGCCGTCAGATCTTCATTGGCCTGGCGCAACTGATACATCTCATCCTTCATTTTCGACGCGATATCCTGCGCCTGGACCAATTGTGCGCGCATATCGGCTATTTCACGCCTGGTAGCTTCAGTCTGCGCGGCTATCGCCAGCTTCTCCCGTTCGCTCTCCGACAATTTCACCATGGTCTGCGCCAACTGCTCGGAAAGCTTTGCGTGCTCTGTTTTAAGTATATCGTGTTTGTTATTAAGCTCAGCGGCCGTCTTTTCCATCTGGGCCGCCTGACTCTCCAACGAACTTATCTGATTGTTGAGCTGCTTCTCCCGGACCTGATACGACGCTTTTTCCTGCACCAGTTGAAAGGAAAACTGCTGCGCGTCCTTAAGATCCTGCTGTAATTGCGCCATCCGGCTTCCCGCCGTGCCTCGCGCGCTCTCCTCAAGAACTTCTTTCTCTCTTCGCACCTTGACTAATTGGTCTACAATGGTATCCTGTTTTGTCTTCATCGCGTCGAGTTCGGCCGACAAAGATTGTTTCTCCTCGGAGAGCTTCACGATCTGCCGCCGCGCTTCGGCGATATCCTTCGTCGCCGCTTCAAATTTCTTCAACCGGGATGATTCTTCGGCGTACTTTTTGTTCCTGGCTTTGACATCCTCCAGATTGGCGCGAAGCTTTTCCGATTCATTTTCATACCCCAGTTTCAACCCTTCGACAAACCCGTCCTGTTTCCGCGCTTCCGCGACTTCAGACCTGAGTTGATTGCGTTCCTGCTCCACCCGCAGCAGTTTCTCCCGCAGCGTAACCGCCTCTTTATTCAAGATCTCCTGATCCTGCAATAACACCGCGGTCTGTTTAAGCTGAATATTTTCTTTCTCGAGCTGCTCGTTCCTGATCTGGATCTTCATCAACTCTTTCCTGATCTTATCCAGTTCACGCTGCAAACCGACCGCCAATCCTTTATCATACCCTTCCTGGCGCTGGGCGAGAGGATTCTGGCGAAGTTTCAGATTTTCATCTTTTAAATTCGTCAATTCTATCCTGAGAGACATAACCTCTTCCTGCAACGCTTTGTCCCGCGCCGGCATAGCGACCACCGCTCCGCGCAACTTCTGGTTCTCCGCCTCCGTCCTGCCCAATTCTTCACGGATCTGAC
>JBAYMQ010000038.1:0-7176 GCA_041663465.1 Candidatus Omnitrophota bacterium
ATATTCCCCGAATATCCTGCGGACATCGGAGACGATCCGGCGATTGCCTATATATGATTCCAGGCAAGCGATCCCGCCGCAGTTACAATCCGGCCCTTTTTCATTAACGGGCATGTGCCCGATCTCTCCGGCCGCGTAGGTGGAACCCCGGAAAAGCCGTCCATTGAGGATCAACCCTCCGCCCACACCCGTGCCCAGGGTCAGGCACACGGCATTGCGCGCTCCTTTTGCCGCGCCGAGGGTGAATTCGGCTAACGCCATAACATTCGCGTCATTATCGATGTACACGGGACAATGAAGCCTCCGCTTCAAAATAGCGGTAAGCCGCACTTCCTTCCAACCCGGGATATTGGGAAAAAAATGCACGATCCCGCGGTCAAAATCTATCGGGCCGGGTAATCCCAGGCCCACGCCGGAAACATCGGATCGTTTAAGGCCGTATTTATTTAAAATGTATCCTATGGAATCAACGATCGCGTCGATAAGGATCTCTTTGCGGGAACACTGCGCGGTAGGCTCGGTATGTTTATGTATGACGCGGCAGGCATTATCAAGCAGCGCGATCTTGAGATTGGTGCCGCCCAGATCAATACCGATGATATACTTTTTTTTCATTCGTAAAGGACCTGTTAAGGAACCGGTCTATATAATGGTTTCTTCGGTTTCTTTATCGAAAAAATGGACCTTATTCATATCGAAAACCAGATCCATCTCTTCGTTGATCTTCGGCCGGTTATGCGCGCCGACGCGGGCTATGAAAGAATGCGCGCCCGAATGCAAATGCAGGTACACCTCAGAGCCCATGGGCTCAACGACTTCGCAGCGCACGCGCACGATATTCTCGGTCGGCGTTTCGCGCACGAACAATTTATCGTAAATATCCTCGGCCCGGATGCCAAAAAAAACATCTTTCCCCACATACGGCGTCAAAGCCTTCTGCATCGCTTCGTTTATCTTCACCTTGATCTTGCCTTCGTCAAAAACAAGCTTGCCATTGGCCTTCACAACCTTTCCGGTCATGAAATTCATCGGCGGAGAACCTATAAAGCCCGCGACAAATTTATTTTTTGGATGATCATAGACGGTGATCGGATCGGCGACCTGCTGAATGACGCCGCCTTTCATGACCGCCATGCGGTCGCCCATGGTCATTGCCTCTATCTGATCATGCGTAACATAGATGATCGTAGTCTTGAGCCTGCTATGGAGTTTGTGGATCTCGGTGCGCATCTGGACGCGCAATTTAGCGTCCAGGTTGGAAAGCGGCTCATCGAAAAGAAAAACCATGGGCTTACGCACAATAGCGCGGCCCACCGCCACGCGCTGGCGCTCTCCCCCCGACAATTCCCTCGGCTTACGGCTCAACAAATGTTTGATGCTCAGGAGATCCGCCGCTTCATGGACGCGGCTCTTTATCTCGGCCTTCGAATACCTGCGCAGTTTCAAGCCGAACGCCATATTCTCGAACACCGTCATATGCGGATACAACGCGTAGGTTTGGAACACCATGGCGATATCGCGATCCTTCGCAGGAACATCATTGACCATCTTATCTCCGATAAACACGGAACCTGAAGTAACTTCCTCAAGCCCGGCTATCATGCGCAGGGTCGTGGACTTGCCGCAGCCGGACGGGCCGACCAACACCATGAACTCTTTGTTCTCTATACCCAGGTTCAGGTTATTTACTACCTTGGTCCCATTCGGATATACTTTAGAAACACCCTGCAAACTGACCTGCGCCATATAATCTCCCTTTGCCGTCATTGCGAGCCATGCCTTGCTCGTCATTGCAAACCGTGCATTAGCTCGTCACTGAGATTCGCGCCTAAGCTCGTCATTACGAGCCATACCTTAGCCCGTCACTGCAAGCCGCGCGTTAGATAGTCATTACAAGCCGCGCCTAAGCTCGTCATTGCGAGCCGCGCCTAAGCTCGTCATTGCGAGCCGCGCCTAAGCTCGTCATTGCGAGCCGCGAAGCGGCGAAGCAATCCCTGTAATTAAGATAGCTATGATTTTACTCAATTAACACAAATAGTCAATCAAATTGCTCAAGGTATTCTTAAGATTCTTCCTGGCAACGATCATATCGATGAGACCGTGTTCAAGAAGGAATTCCGACCTCTGGAAACCCGGAGGCAATTTCTGCCTGATAGTCTGCTCAATAACGCGAGGCCCCGTGAATCCTATCAGCGCCTTGGGCTCCGCGACGATCACGTCGCCGATCCCGGCGAACGATGCCATGATCCCGGCCATGGTGGGATTTGTGCACACCGATATGTACAATAAATCGGCTTTGTGATGATAATCTAATGCGGCGCATGTCTTTGCCATCTGCATAAGGCTGAACATGCCTTCATACATGCGAGCCCCGCCGCCTGACCCGGACACGATGATAACGGGAAGTTTCTGAGCGGTCGCCGTCTCTATCGCGCGCGTTATCTTTTCGCCCAGGACCGAGCCCATGGTTCCCATGATAAAACGGGAATCCGTAACGGCAATGACCATTTTTTTACCGTTCATCGTGCCTTGCCCGGTAATAACGGCATCCTTAAGGCCTGTCGCGGCCTGATCCTGCGCCAGCTTATCCTTATAGGTCTTGGGCCCCTTAAAATCAAGCGGATCATTAGAAACCATTCCGGCGTCGAATTCCGTGAAGCTTCCGTCATCGACCAGCATCTTCATGCGCTCCGGAGCCGACAATATAAAATGATAATTACATTTCTGACAAACCCGCAAGTTCTCCTCGAGGACTTTATTATACAAGACCTCTCCGCACTCTTCGCATTTGGTCCAAAGCCCGTCAGGGATCTCTTTTTTCTGAAGCCTGACTATCGTATATTTTGGTTTACCGAACAATGCCATGCAGAAACCCCTTAGTCTTCGTGCTTATTGATCAATAATCCCGATACGGGTTTTGGGAAGAAATATGTCGATTTCGGCGGCATCTTCTCACCCGCCAGCGCGACGGACACGATCTGATCCATTTTTGTCGGGTTCAGGAAAAACGCCACTTTGGTTTCGTCCCCGTCAACAGCTTCGATCAACTCATCTTTATCAGGGATGAACGATACCGCTTTATTCTCGCCCAGGTCCCCCTTGATTATCTTCTCCAGGATCAGGGCGTTCAAAATGGACACGTCAAGCCTGCGGTATTCCAGCGGCTTATCCGTGATCAGCTTATCCACGACTTTTACATTTTTTAAGCGAAGCAGCCAGTAACGCTTTCCGTAATACAGCCCAATAGCGTGCTCGGCGACTCCGGCCTTCTCGAGCATAAAAAAGAATTTGCGTTTATCTTTCTGTTCATCAACATGAAAATAATCGCCGAGACCGAGCGTAAATGAATCTATATCCAATGCTTTATCGAGTTTGACCAGCCTGTGGATAGGCAGGATCGTCAGACCGACCGGATCTATATTGGTAAAATACGTAAGCGTGTAATTAAAATCCTCTTCACCCGTAAATCCGGGCATTTTCTTTTTCATCTCATCGCGATATGTGCACGACACTTCATAGCGGTGGTGGCCGTCGGCGATGAACATGCTTTCCGCTTCCATGGAAACGCGCACTTTTTCCAGGATTTTTTCGTCCGTGACGCGCCACACCTTATGCACATTGCTGTCCTCGTCGACGATATCGATGAACGGCTTCAGATTCTGCACATGATGATTCCACAACTGGTTAACAAGCCTTTTTTTATCGGCAAATACCACAAAAACAGGGGAAAGATTCGCCTTGACCTCGCGGATCAGATTAAGCCGGTCTTCCTTAGGCTCAAGGCGGGTATGTTCGTGGCCGAAGACCGAATGCTTGCGCTCCTCAAGTTTCAATAGCGCGAGAAACCCCAAACGCACCTTTTTCTCGCGATTCACCCAATATTGGTGGCTGTAAAAGTAAATAGCCGGAACCGTATCGCGCACGAGCACTTCTTCTTTAAACCATTGTTCGAAAATAGTGGCCGCGCGTGAATATTTATTCTCCCCCGGGATATCCCTGCCGAGATCTATATGAATAAAGTTGTGCGGGTCCAAATCGTGGAAATATTCCTGTTTCCTTGGGGATATAATATCATACGGAGGGCATACCACGTGAGAAAGAGATCTTATCTTTCCCTGATTATAATAAACAGCGCGAAAAGGTTTTATCTGAGCCATCGAACTATAAATCCTCCTATGACCGAACCGACAGTATCTATGTTCACATCAAATATATCGCATGCCCTGCCGGAGACGAATTGTTGGTGGAACTCATCACTGACCCCATATAATAACCCGAAAACGCCGCAGAGGCAAACAATTTTAAAAAAAGTAAGACCGGGCTTCTCAAAAAAAACGGCCCTGCCGAATGACCACGCCAATAAAGCGTAAATCGCAATGTGATAAACAATATCCTGATATGGGAATAACGAAGGCAGATCCTCGCCCCGCTGGCAGGACATATAGAAAATAAAACCCATAAAAAAAACAACCGGCAGCCAGTAACGGATCTTACTTGCAGCCATTACAGCCTTCGCTTTTCCGCGGGCATTCTGCAGGCTTCGACTGGGCCGGCTTCGGCGCGTCTGTAGCCGCGCCCGACTTCTTATAGTCGGTCTGATAAAATCCGCTTCCTTTGAAAATAATGCCTGAACCTCCGCCTATCAGGCGTTTAAGCTTCCCCTTGCACTTAGGGCACGCGGTCAACTTCTTGGCCGTCATCTGCTGGAATACTTCATAGGTATGACCGCACTCGGTGCATTCATAATCGTACGTCGGCATTGCTGAGCCTCTTTCTTCATTATCTGAAATTTTTCTTAATCTTATCGGTAAAACTGTCTTTTTTTTCGCCTTCACCCGAAAGGCGCGCGAACTCCTCTATCAGCTTACGCTGTTCAGCCGTAAGTTTTACAGGTATATCCACATTCACCTTAACCAGTTCATCCCCGATACCGCGGCCGTGAACATCAGGAATGCCTTTTTCTTTCAAACGGAATACCCTGCCGCTCTGAGTACCCGCGGGGATCTTCATCTCAACATGACCGTTCAAGGTCGGGACACTGATATCGCCCCCTAATATAGCCTTAGTGATACTTACGGAAACATGCGTCAATATATCGTTATCATGGCGTTCGAACACGGGATGGCCGCTGATATCGATAATTACGTACAGATCGCCTCTTCCGCCCGACCCCGCTTCACCTTCGCCCCGGACGCGAAGATTATTGCCGGTATCCACACCCGGAGGGATCTTGACCTTGATATTCGACGTTTTTCGGACCCTGGCCTCTCCGCGGCACTCAGGACAAGGCGTCTGGATGAATTCTCCCTGGCCGTGGCATTTGGGACATGTCTGAGCGAGTTGGAAGAATCCGCTTGAAACAACCACGCGCCCCTGTCCATGGCATTGCTGACACGTGGCTTTCTTCGTGCCGGGCTTGGCGCCCGATCCGCCGCATGTCGCGCACATCTCATAACGCGGCACCGTGATCGTTTTCTCGATACCGGCCGCGGCCTCTTCCAGCGTAATATTGACAGTGATCTCCAGGTCCCGGCCGCGTCTGCCCCGCCCGGATCCTCCCGCCCTTCCTCCGCCGCGGGATGAGGCGCCGCCGAATATATCAAATCCGAGGTCGGAAAAGAGATCCTCGAACATGCCGCCGCCTCCGCCGCTCATATTACCGAATATGGAACTAAAATCGGCTCCTCTGAAAATATCTTCCTGCGCATACCGCTGATCTATGCCCGCGTGGCCGTACTGATCGTACATCTTCCGCTTCTCGGTATCGGAAAGAACTGCATAGGCTTCGGAGATCTCTTTAAATTTCTCCTCAGCTTCCTTTTTTTGTTCCTGCGGCACGCGGTCGGGATGGAATTTAAGCGCCAGCGTCCGGTATGTTTTCTTTATTTCATCAACACCGGCGCTCTTATTCACACCCAGTATTTCATAATAGTCGCGTTTCGTCGTCATATAATTCCTATGAATTGTCATTGCGAGGGCCAAAGGCCCGAAGCAACCTGTTTTTAGATTGCTTCGTCGCTCCGCTCCTCGCAATGACGAGTGGTATTATTTCTCTTCTTTAAAATCGGCGTCGATAATATCGTCGTCTTTTCCTTTGCGCGGCTTAGGCTCTTCCTGAGGAGCTTCCTGAGCGCCCTCTTCAGCGCCGGGTGCCTGCCCGCCCGGGCCGGCAGCGCCGCCCGCCTGCTGCTTCGCCTGCGCCTGCTTGTATATTTCCTCGGCAAGCTTATGCGAAACCTTCTGCAATTCTTCCATGCCCTTCTTGATACGGTCGACATTCTTATCCTTGATCGCGGTCTTGAGCTCATTAAGCTTGGTTTCGATCTCAGCGCGTTCAGCCGCGTTGACCTTATCGCCGTAATCTTTCAAGGACTTTTCTGTCGCGTACGCAAGCGTGTCCGCCTGATTGATCGTTTCAACTTCTTCCTTGCGTTTTGTATCCTCAGCCGCGAATTTCTCCGCGTCGCGGACCATTTTGTCGATCTCTTCTTTAGACAATTTCTTAGGAGCTGTTATCCTGATAGATTGCTCCTTGCCGGTTCCAAGATCCTTAGCGGCGACATGTACCAGGCCGTTGGCGTCTATATCGAACGTAACCTCAACCTGCGGGATGCCGCGCGGCGCCGGCGGGATACCCACCAGGTCGAACCTGCCCAGCTCCACATTATCGTTAGCCATCTGGCGTTCCCCCTGGAGCACCCTGATCGTAACCGCGGTCTGATTATCCGCCGCCGTTGAGAACACCTGTCCCTTGCGGGTAGGAATAGTCGTATTGCGTTCGATAAGTTTCGTGCACACGCCGCCCAACGTCTCAATGCCGAGCGACAATGGCGTAACATCGAGCAGCAATACGTCCTTCATATCCCCGGTGATGATCGCGGCCTGCACCGCGGCGCCCAAAGCGACGCACTCCATAGGATCGATCCCGCGCTCAATCTTTTTGCCGGCATACTCTTCGACGAATTTCTGCACGATAGGCATACGGGTCGGACCGCCGACCATAATGATACGGTCAACCTGCGGGCCTGTCAGTTTCGCGTCGTTCAATGCCTGCTCGATAGGATGTTTGCAGCGGTCGATGATAGGCCCGACCAATTCCTCCAATTTCGCCCGGTTGATGGACATGGTCAAATGCTTCGGCCCTGACGCGTCCGCGGTTATAAAAGGAAGATTAAT
>JBAYMQ010000039.1:0-7142 GCA_041663465.1 Candidatus Omnitrophota bacterium
CAAGAAGCAGAGCTCCCTGGGCCTGCAGTTTTTCAATAATGACCTTATTGGAATCATATACGTTCATTCCGCTGAATTCGCCGGTTGACGCGTCGAATTTACCCTTGCTGTCGACCGGCATGACAATCTCGAGTTTATGCTTCAGGCCCGTAATATAATCGTCAGCGCCGTGGCCCGGAGCGGTATGCACAAGACCGGTGCCGTCTTCACCCGACACATACGATGCCGTCACCACCCTGCCCATGCGCAGCTGAAATGGATGATCGTACACGATCCCTTCCAGGTCCGACCCCTTATATTCCTTGATAAGTTCATACTTATCGATGCCCAAAGCCTCCAGGACTCCCATGCGCACATTGGCGATCAAAAGCTTGCCTTTTGCGGTTTTTATATAGGAATATACAAAATCCGGATTGACCGCGACCGCGACATTCGCTAATAAGGTCCACGGCGTTGTCGTCCAGATCGCCAGGTAACTGTCCTCGCCGAAGATCTTATTACCGGTGATCCTGAATTTAACAAAAACGGACGGGGAAGTATGATCCTCATATTCAACCTCTGCTTCTGCCAGAGCGGTCTCGCACCGGAAGCACCAGTTAACCGGTTTCAATCCACGGTACACATATCCCTTCTTCACCAGATCCGAAAACGCGCCGACAATGCCGTCCTCGTATTCATGGCTGAGCGTCAAATACGGATTCTCCCAATCGCCCATTACGCCGAGGCGTTTGAACTCTTCTTTTTGAACGCCTACGAACCTCATCGCGTAATCGTACGCCTTTTTGCGGAACTCCGCCTGGCCGATCTGATATTTATTGATCTTGAGCTCCTTGAACAGCGCGTGCTCGATCGGCAGGCCGTGACAATCCCATCCCGGCACATACGCGGAATCATATCCGCGCATCGTCTTGTATTTAATGATAAAATCCTTCATCGCCTTATTATACGCGTGCCCAAGATGAATATTCCCGTTCGCGTACGGCGGTCCGTCGTGCAGGATAAATTTCTGTTTGCCCTCGGATTTTTCACGCAACAAACGGTAAAGGCCGGCGTTCTGCCATTTTTTTAAAAAATCAGGCTCACGTTGCGGCAGATTCCCTTTCATGGGAAAATCTGTTTTGGGCAAATTAAGCGTATTTTTATATTCCATATCGCGTTCTTTCCTATTGTATATATTTCCCTATGATCGGCTGAAGATCTTTCTTTAACGCCGCGGGGATCATCGACCTGTCTGTGACGATCGCGTTCCGCAAAGCCGTACCGCAACCGCACGCTCTTGTATCGGGGATCTCGCGTATGACGCGTTTGATGATCGACTTCGCGCGATCGACGTTCTTGTGAAAATTGTCCATGACCATCTCCAGGGTCACCTCTTGGGCCGATTGATACCAGCAGTCGAAATCCGTGATAGCCGCAAGCGTCGCGTAACAGATCTCGGCTTCACGCGCGAGCTTCGCCTCGGACAAATTGGTCATGCCGATAATATCCATGCCCCAACTGCGATACAGGTTCGATTCCGCGCGCGTCGAAAACGCGGGGCCTTCCATGGTAATATAAGTGCCGCCGTCATGCACAGTAAAACCCAGAGACTGAACACTTTTATACACAAGGCCCCGAAGATCGCCGCACACCGGATCGGCCATGCCGACGTGGGCGACTATGCCATTTTCAAAAAAAGTCATCTTGCGAGCCTGATTGGTCCGGTCCACGAACTGGTCCGGCAGGACAAAATCGCATGGTTTGAGTTCCGCGCGCAGGCTGCCGCACGCGGTTACAGAAATGATCCGATCCACGCCGAGCGTCTTCATGGCATAAATATTAGCGCGGTAATTCACCTCGCTGGGATTAAGCCTGTGGCCTTTTCCGTGCCGCGGCAGAAAGACAACATCTTTACCCTCGAGAGTCCCTGCGGTAAGTTTATCCGACGGATTACCGAACGGCGTGGGAACTTCGATCTCCCGGACATCGGTAAATCCTTCAATATTATACAACCCGCTTCCGCCGATAATACCGATCTTACCCATACGCTCAACTCCTTTGTGAAAGTTCTTCCGCGCGCCGCGTTGCCGCTCTGACAGCTTCAACCAGCGACTGTGTCCGGGCAAGCGCCTCTAATCCCGCCTCGGTCGTGCCGCCTTTAGAGGTAACCTGCGCCCGCAGGATCTCCGGAGAGGCATTAGTCTGACGAAGCAGCGCGAGGCTGCCTTCGGTCGTGGCGACCGCGAGTATCTGAGCCTGCTGCTGGCTAAAACCTATCTCGCGCGCCGCTTCTATAAGTAAAGGCGTAAAAATATTGGTGCCGTACACTTCCCATTCGCTTTCAGGTTTATCCTCTATCAGGCCGAAGAAAAAACCCGGGCCGCTGCCTGATACCCCGGTAACCGCGTTCATCATGGATTCCTCAACAAGCAGCGTCCTGCCTAAAAAATTAAAAAGCGTCTGAGCGTACGAAAGATCCGTTTCAAGGGCGAAGCGCCCCTTGCACAAACAGATCATGCCCAAGCCGATCTTGGCCGGAAGATTAGGCATAACACGTATGACAGGGACATCGCCGGCGGATTCCTCGATATAAGCCGTCGGGATCCCGGCCGCGATAGAGATCACGAGCTTCTGTACCGTTTTACCGCGCAATTCTTCCATGACCGGATCAAAATCCTGCGGCTTAACGGCAATAATGAGGGTCTGCGCGGCGTCGATAATATCTTCAATGCTCCCCAAAACCGTCATACCCTCCGCGGTTCGTATTTTCTCAAGGTTTTTCTCAAAAACAAAAACCTTGAAAGCGGCCTTAAGCCTATGCGCGATAGCCGCGCCCATATTGCCGAAACCTATTACCCCTATCGTATTGTTTTTTTTCATTTATCCTTCGAATAAAGCCCGCCCGACCCGAACAATAGTGGAACCTTCCTCAACCGCTACTTCAAAATCATCCGACATTCCCATGGAGAGAACGGATTGGCCCAGACCGCGAATAACCTTGAAATAAGGCCGCGCTGATTCACGCGTTTCCCCAACCGGCGCCATGGTCATAACCCCCTTCAACCGCACGTTCGCTAACCGTGCGATAGCTGCGGTCAAACCCTGCAATTCCCGGACATCGATGCCGAATTTCGTCGCTTCGCGCGACGTCTTTACTTCGATCAGGATATCCTGAACCTTGCCTATCTTTGCCGCCTGTTTATCTATTTCTTCTGCGAGGCGCAGGCTGTCTACCGAATGGATCAGATCAATAAACCGCACCGCCTCTTTGACCTTATTTGTCTGCAAATGGCCTATCATATGCCACCGGATATTCCGCGAAAGATCCCCAAGGGACGCTATAGCCGCGTATTTCCCGGCCGCTTCCTGGACCTTATTCTCCCCTATGTCAATAATGCCCGCGTCAAGGATCTGCCGTATATCTTCAACCGGCCTGCCTTTAGTCACCGCAACAATAGTCACGCCGGCCGGATCCCTGCCGACACGGCCGCACGCGGCGGCAACGCAAGCCTGTACTCTTCGCACATTATCGATAATCATATCTATAAACTATTATATTATACACACGAAATCAGGCGGGTCAATCAAAACTACGCGTGGAAAAACCGGGGGGACGGTTCCAGGGCTATTTATTCTTGAACGGCTCGAACCAGTGCCGCGTCTTGTTTGAAAAATTCACCAAACTCAGCATTATCGGAACTTCGGTAAGGACGCCTACAACGGTAACAAGCGCCGCTCCGCTCTTAAGCCCGAAGAGAGAAATAGCCACAGCTACGGATAATTCGAAAAAGTTGCTCGCGCCGATCATTGCCGCCGGAGAAGCTATTCCGTGAGCCAAACGCCATTTCCTTGACCACGCGTACCCTATAAAGAAAATAAAATATGTCTGGATCGTCAAAGGGACAGCTATTAACAATATATGCAAAGGATTCCCCAGTATGATATTTCCCTGAAAAGCGAAAAGGATGATCAAAGTCAATAACAGCCCTAAAATTGTCACCGGTTTAAGCACTTTTAAAAATACGTTCGTGAACCAATCCGCGCCTTTTCTCCTCAAAAGATACACTCTGGAAATATAACCGCCCGCGAGCGGAATGACCACAAAAAGAATCGTGGAATATATCAAAGTATCGTAGGGAACGGTAATCCGGTTTACGCCCAGCAAAAACTTAACAATAGGGACAAAGGCGACCAGGATGACCAGATCATTCACGGCTACCTGAACCAAGGTGTAAGCCGGATCGCCTTTAGTTAAATAGCTCCACACAAAAACCATGGCCGTACACGGCGCGGCCCCCAAAAGTATGGCGCCGGCTATATATTCTTTGGCTAAAGCCGGGCTGATAAACGCGGCGAATACGTATTTGAAGAATATCGCGGCGAATACAGCCATTGTAAACGGCTTGATCAGCCAGTTTACGGCTAAAGTGACTGCCAAACCCTTCGGTTTTTTTCCCGCCCGGACAATACTGGAAAAATCGATCTGCACCATCATCGGGTAAATCATTAACCAGATAAGCACCGCGACGGGAATATTTACCCGGGATATTTCAAGTTTGCTTAAAAGATCCACTCCCGCCGGGAATATTTTCCCGATGATCACACCCGCGGCAATACAAAGGATGACCCAAAAAGAAAGATATCTTTCAAAAAAAGGGAGTTTTACGCCGCTATCGGTTGCAGACATGCAAATGTCCTCCTTAGAAGATTTTGAATATATATATGCCCGTATAATACAACCCCGCCATAATAAACACTGCTCCGCTTATCTTGCGCGCGTAATATTCTATCTTCGTGATCTTATGGAACAAATGGCTCAACGACGTAACACCCAGCGCGATCACAATAGCGAATATAAACACGGGAAGTCCTGTTCCCACTCCGTATATAAACGGCAGCAATGTTCCCGACTTGCTGTTAAGCGCTAAAGGAATAAGACTGCCGAAAAATAGAGCCGCTGAGACCGGACAAAACGCCAGAGCGAAAATAAAACCCAAAAAGAAAGCGCCGGGCGCTCCGGATCCGGCAAGCCGATTATGATGCCTTTGCGAAAGCGCGACTCCAGGCAAACGAATGGCGATTATTCCCAGCAAAGTAATACCGGTCAGGATCAAAAACGGACCCAAAACCATCCCCATGTATTTCTGCAAGAACAAGGCAGCATCGGGAACGCTTAAAAGCGAATGAATAATGATCCATCCCACCAAAGCATAAGACGCCATCCTGCCGAACGTATACGACAATCCTGAAATAAACACAAGGGCGGGATGGGCTATTTTCTTAGAGAGAAAAGAAATAGCTGCGATATTTGCCGCAAGCGGGCACGGGCTTATTGAAGTCAATATTCCCAGCCATAACGCCGCCGCGAGACTTATTATTCCCTCCGTCATTCGGTTTCCTTCAAAAGAAGAGCTGTTTCTTCTTTCACGTAATCAGGAATTTCCGCTTATTACGGACATACTCCCAGATCTTATCAAGATTGATCCATTTTACCTGCTTCCCATCTTTGACCAAAGTCAGCACAAGCGATTTCGTATACAGCTGGTAATCGTTCGCATAATGTTCGTTGGCTTTTTGTTCGACGTTCAAAACATTGAACTCCAGTTTCCCGGACGCAAACGCGTCCTTAAAATATGTTTCCAATGCTTCCTTTGAATATCGCTCCAGATTACGACACGTCGGGCAGCGCATTGTTCCGTGAAAATAATAAGCGACCACGCGGGAACCATTTCCGTCCTGCGCCGCGAAAGCTGATGAGACAAGGATTGCGACTCCCCAAAAAACAACAACCGCCCCAAAATAGACTCGAAACTTTCTCAATTTTCCCTCCACGCTATTTTTGATACGACGGCTTTAATGGGATCGTCATCCTTTGCTATTTTGCGATTATCTTTTTGATATCGTCTTTGCTGAGAACCTTGCCCGCGGATACAACCGCACCGTCAACAACCAATGCGGGCGTAATCATCACGCCGTAATCCGTGATCTTATTTATATCCGCGACTTTGGAGATATCGGCCGGGATATTCAACTCTTTTACCGCCGCTTCCGCATTAGCCGTAAGCTGTTTGCACTTAGGACATCCCATACCTAAAATTTCAATTCTCACGTTTATATACTCCCTTCGGTCAAATGTTATTTTCTCTTCGCATTTGAGACGCGTTCTCTCCGTCGACCTGCTTCTTTATCACTTCCTTAACAAACGCGAAAGCGTCCTCTTTGTCGCGGTCGATCATTATCTGTTCAACCCTCAAAAGATCATCTTCGTTCAGGCTGATAAGTCTCTTTATACTCATACTCTCTTATAATTTAACCGCGCGGATCCTAACACCTATAACCGCATTCCCGGCAATGATCAGAACCATATCCCCCGCTTATTTAACGATCCATCCGAATATCACGCCCGAAATCGTAGCCATCGCCACCACTAAACTCACGTAAACAACGGTTTTTTTTGTACCCATGATACCGCGTAATACCAGCATACTCGGCAAGCTCAATGCCGGCCCCGCCAAAAGCAGAGCCAAAGCCGGGCCTTTCCCCATTCCCGCATTCATCAACCCCTGTAAGATAGGCACCTCGGTCAAAGTGGCAAAGTACATGAACGCCGCGACGATCGCGGAAAAGAAATTCGCCGACAATGAATTGCCTCCTACCAGCATTACGACAAATTTCGCGGGAATTACGCCTTCATGCCCGACTCTACCCAATACAAATCCTGAAACAAGAACGCCTCCAAGCAGAAGAGGAAGTATCTGTAAAGCAAAGCCCCAGGTGGATTGCGTCCACTCGATTAATTCTTCCTTTTTGAACCATTTGACAAGCATGACCGCGAGACTGACTAAAGACGCTCCGGAGATCCACCACTTAAACCGGTAAATAAGCGCCCCAATACCCTGATCGCCTGTAAGCGGATTGCCCCAGTTAGCGAATACCAAGACCGCGACCATGGATGCAAAATACAAGATAGTCCGGCCTAAAGAACGGGATTCCTTCACGTCAGCTTTATTAAAATCTCCGCATTCCTGACGGCGGCATTCTTCTTTATAAAAGATAAAATGCATCGATAAACCTATGACAAAACTAAAAACAACCGCCCCGACAGCCCTGGCCAAACCCAGTTGCCAGCCTAAAATGCGCGCGGTCAAAATAATCGCGAGTAC
>JBAYMQ010000040.1:0-7110 GCA_041663465.1 Candidatus Omnitrophota bacterium
AGCGTCCTGACGCGAAGTATCCGGAGGCGCGGGGGGAGGCACCGCGCGCAATTTCTGATTCTCTTCGACGAGCCTGGCCAATTCTTTATTGAGTTTTTCAAGCTGCGCCGGAGGAACAGCCTGATCCGATGATGCCTTCAATTTCCTGTTCTCTTCTTCAAGCTGACCGAACCGCGTGCGCTGCTGGCCGATACGGACCCGCATCTCTATCAATTCATCTATGAGCCCTTTTTGATTTTTGACCTTCTCCGAATACGCGTCCCAGAGCTGGCTTTTCGCTTTTTCGAGCTGCGCAAGTTTAGCCCGCACCTGCATCAATTCCTGCTGCTGCGCTTTCACTTCCCTTGTTTTATTAACCTCCCGCTGCAACTTTTCATTCTGCTGTTTCAGCACCGCCAACTCGCTGCGCGTAACATCCAGGGATCCCTGACAAGCCTGCTGTTCACGGACGGCGTTTGCGGTATTCTTATTCAGTTCTAAATTCTCATCGGATACCAGCTCGAACTGCTGGCGAAGATCGGAGAGCTTCCCGGCTGAAACTTCCTGCGCTTTATATTTCGCCTCTATCTCCACGAGACGCTTATTCTCTTTCGCGAGGCCTGCCACTTCATTGCGCAACAAGACGGCTTCCTGTTGAAGCGCTTCCCCATCCTTCATCTTCAAAACGACCGCGCCCAATTTTCTATTCTCATCTTTGATCTGCGCCAGCTCTTTTTTGCTTTGTTCAAGCTCAAGAGCGGCTCCTTCAAGCCCCGCGACCCGAGCCGCCGTACCCTTCAATTTCGAGTTCTCGGTCTGCGCGGAAAGCAGCTTGGCCCTGACAACCTCGATCTCTTTTCCCAGGCCCAGAGCCTGGTCAACCGCCGACTCCTTTTGACGCCTGAGTTCCGCGTTATTCTTTTCAAGGAGCGCGACTTTAACCGACAGCTCGTTATACTTATCCTGCAAACCTGTATTCTTCAAAGCCAGGTTTTTATTGCTCTGCATAGCGGCGTCGATCTCCCCCTGCGCCGCTCTAAGCTTCTGTGAAAGATCCTGCTGCGCTGTTTTTGAAGCGCTGGTAAGCGCGGCTATATCAAGCGACTTCTGCTGGGATTCCTTGGGGCAATTAACCAACAGCTGGTTCTGCTTCTCCAACGCGGCTTTCTGGGCTTCCAACGTTTTCAACTGCGCGGCAAATTCAGATTGCTGGCGTTGAAGCGCGTCCTTTTCCTTAGCCAGGCGGTCGGAAATATCCTGGAAACTGTCAAAACCATCCTGCAGTTTATTGATCTTGGCGTTCAGCGCCGCGATCTCCTTGTCTTTCTGCTCATATAACTCTTTGTAACTCTTCATCGACTGCCTGGCTGACTCTAACTCCTGCTTGGCCGTCTCCAATCCATCGCATGCGTCCGATGCCGGCCAGGCGCTCAAATGGGATGAAAGAGAAAAGATCAACACGAAAATGAACGAAACATGCCACGGTCTCACTATTCTTCCTTGAGCCTTATCCATATAGATATTCTCCCCGCGAAAACATTATCGTGTCTTTTGTTTAACACCCTTCAGCCGGAGTTTCTTTTCTTCCAGCGGAATAAACACTTCATGAGGCAACATTTTAGCAACATCCATCGTAAGCGGCTTATCGTACTCTTTCATCCCTTTAAAACCCATCTGGCCCGGATTCTTGACGCCGGCGCTCGATACAAGGATCTCGCCCGAAATAAGACGTGGGGTCAGAACGATCAACAATTCGGAATTTTCAGTGGAGTTGGATTTTTGGCTGAACAACCTCCCCAGGATCGGAATGCTGCCGAAGAACGGCATCTGGCTCGAAGAAGACACCTTCTGTTCTTTGCGCAAACCGCCTATAATTACCGTCCCCCCATCCTTTACGAGGACGGTCGTTTCCGCAAGAGATGAATCTATAATGGGGATCTGGTTGCCCGTAGGAGTTACCAGCGTATCGATAACCTCGCTGATCTCGGCTTTAACTTTTAGATTGATGAAATCATCGTCATTGATAACAGGCACCACCGACAAAAGCACGCCTATATCCACAAAAGTGACCTGTTCGGCGACGGTATTGGTGGTCTGGCCGGTAGTGGTCGTTGAAGTAACATACGCTTCCTTGGCGCCCACATGGATCTTGGCTTCCTGATTATTGACAACGGCGAGTTTAGGATTGGAAAGGATCTTTGTGCTTCCCAGCGTCTGCAGGTATTTTATGACCACATCGAAATCCTGATGGCCTACGACGCCAAGATGCATCTCCTGAGTGGCGATACTTTTCTTCCCGGCGGAATATGACGTTGTCGTGCCCGTGAACGGGATCGAGCCTACATCTCCGCCGACGTCGCTAAGCACCTGGTTACGCGTCCGGTAAACATCATTGGCCGCCTGAACCGCCGAGAACGGTGACGTGCCGAGATATTGCAGCCCTTTTTCGGCCAGCCCAAGATCCAGTATGCCTTCCCACTGCACCCCTGATTCTAAAGTGTTCGATATCTTAACCTTGACTATACTAACGTCTATCACGACCTCTTTGGTCTTCTGGTCGAGCATCTTTATAAGGCTTTCTATTTGATCCATTCGCTCCGGTAATGTTTGAACGATGAGCTGATTCCCCCTCTCGTCGGCTTTTATAAGACCGACCTTCTTTGTGTCCAACTGGGTCTTCAGCGACTCTTCAACCTCTTTTGCCTTGGCGTAGTTAAGCTTGAATATCTTTATAGTATTCTTCTCCTCAAAATTCTTCAACGCTTCTTCCATCAGCGCCAGGCGCTCGGGAGAATCCATTGCCAGAACATTGCCGGATTCGGGATCGACCATAACACGTCCGACTTCGCTTTTGAGCATATCGAGCATACTGAACGCCTGTTCCGGGATCACATATTTAAGATAAAAAACTTTAACCTTGCGCACATCTGAAAAATTTTTCCCGTAGAGGATCTTGTATTCTTCCTGCGTCATAACGTTATATATATCCCCCCGCTGATCATACGCGAGATTATTGCTGCGGACCATAATATCGAATACATCCTGTATAACGGCGCTCGTGACCAGCAATGTCACCCTGCCTGACACGGATTTGGTCGTAATAATATTCAAACTCGCTTTTGTCGCGACAAATTTCAAAGCGTCCACAATATCAATATTGCGCAGATCGAGAGATATCCTGCCCAGCATGCCCGGGCTGGGCACAGGGATAGATATTTCAGGCCGTGCCGGAGGGCTCATAGGCGCCTGCGCAAGCACCGTAGGCTTTTCGTCCTGCGAGCTCTGGCCCGCGAAAACACCGGGCACCGCCAGGAGCAAAAGGGCCAGGGGCATACAAAATAAGAGTCTTCTTGAAACAAAAATTATTTTAATTCGAACAGCTCCTTGTTGTATTTCAGCACTACATATTCATTGGTAATATCGTCAACTCTCAGATCGCCTATCATTGAACCCGTTTTCACAAAAAAAGTCTTCTGCAGCTTGGTATCCTCAACCATAGCGTCAGGGTCAACCGACATGGAAATACCCACCAATTTGAGGTTCGCGGTCATATCCGCCATCTTTGAAGAGAATATCGGTTCATTCGTAGCGTCCTCGGTTTTAGCTTCCCTGCTGAAAATATTCCTGCCGGACAACTTTCCTATATAATAGGCAACGCCTCTCATTGTGGCGATCTCCTTGAAGCCCGACTCCGCCTTCGTCGCGGGATTGACCGTATACTCCAAAGCCGCTTGTTTCTTTAACTCCGCCCACGATACGGAAGTATTGCGTATAAAAACTATGATGAGAACGCAAATAATACCCATCAATCCAAGATTCACCGCGCCGACATCCAGTTGCTGAGGCCCGGCCTTGATGACACCCAGGAATCTTTCTTTCACCGCTCCTATAAAAGCCATACCCGCTGAAACCCCGGCTTTCGCAACCTCCGGCTGCGAGGCCGGCGATCCTGACGCTGCCGGCGGCGGCGTTATCTTGATATCTGCCATACCCCCCCTATTATCCCCCTTTTACGTCCCCGCGGGGATACACAATGAGACCCACGTCATCCTTGAGCTTTTTTTGCCATTCTCTCAACATCTCGTATTTCTTATTCATTTCAACCTGTTTAAAATACGAATCCTTGTATTTCGGATAATCCTCCTCAACCGCGGGCCGTCTTTTCAAAATGCGGAATACGCCGTACCCTTTATAAACAGGCGTCGGGGGATAAATGGAATTATCTTCCATCTTGATCATCTTATACAGATCGTCCTTGGGAATTTTCCACATGAAGATAAGGAATTCAAACGATACAAAACCGGGATGCTTGTAATACTTCGGGTCTTTTTTATTCTGCGCTTCCCAAAGCTTCGGATCCCGCATAGATTTGAAATAAGCCTGCGCGTCTTCCTGTTTATCGAACTGGGCAAGTTCCAACTCGATGGTATTATGCTCATTGATGAATTCAGCGTGAGCCTCAGCCTCGGTAGCCACGGGTTTAAAACCATCCATAACCTGTTTGCGCAGATTCTCCAACTGCAGCAAATGCCTCAGGAAATTCTGGAATGTATCTACGGAAATATTGAGTTTTTCCTTTACCCAGGCGCTATACGCCGTTTTGTCCTTTTGCCAGTCAAACGCGACCTTCTCGGATTCCAGGACTTTCTTGATCTCCGTATTAAGTTCGTCTTCTTTAACCTCGATATTCCTGTTAAAAGCCTCGTATGACAGGACAAGTTGATCCCATACCGCATCCTCCAATTCCTGCGGAGTCGACGGGGACGCGCCCCACCTCGTCCCGAAAATGCTCACCGCCCCCTTGATGAAATAGTAATTGTTCATCGGCACGCGCATCGAAAGTTTCGAGAACTCTCCGGCGAAATCATCCTTTGGAAGAACAGGCGGGACCGGAACAGATGTCTCCGGGCCTGTGGAGCTCTCCGCCGCCGCCGCGGAAGCCGGCTGCGTAGCGTTAATGACAACCTGCTCCTTTTCCAGGCCGGGCGCCCGGGACTGAAACATAACCAGCATCAACGCGGTGAATCCGGCTAATTTTAATATCCTGTTATTCATGCTCATATCCCCATTAACTGTCTGCGGATCAGCCGCAACGAATACCCTTCGCGCGACAATCTTATTATTTTGGTCAGCCTCTGCCTGACCTGCGTCCCGTCATAATAACGGACATTCCCTTTTTTGCACACCATAGACAATAACCCGAAATCGGTATAATAATTTATCGTCTGATAGGTCAGATGATATTTCGCTATGATATCCTTGGCAGATATAAGTCTGCGCGCTTTCTGGGCAGCCTCTTTTTCCATAACGTCCTTTTCACACCTTCTGAATGTATACTATGTACCGTACTTATTGTAGCTACTATAAGTTCAGAATATATCATATATTTCGTATTTGTCAACAGAAAATATTGATTTTTTTAGACTTAGGAGGATCGAGGAAGCGCTCCCGCGGTTTTGGGAGAGGATTATTTCTTCAGTTGGCGGTGAGTGCGAAGCGCCGCTTCCAGCAGCGCAAGCCCTTCCTGGAAATCCTTGCCTTTATAAAAAACGCCGGATATCCCGGAGGACATGGCCTCTTTAGCTTTGCGGTCTTCAACGTAAGCGCTGATTATGATCACCGGAACATCCTTATTAAACTCCCGGATCTTCTTAAGCGCCTCAGTGCCGTCCATTACCGGCATGTTTAAATCCATAAATATGACATCCGGGGCGTCTTTCCGGGCCAGGACCACAGCTTCCTGACCGTTGGACGCCTCGATCACCTCATAGCCTTTTGACTTCAGCCAAAAAGCCATCAATTGCCGAAAGTCAGTCTCGTCATCCACCAGCAAAGCCCTTACTCTAGCCTTTATCTCTTCCATGAGGAACTCCTTTGTTTTTATTCAGCATCAGGCAACGCTACAGGTAACGTGAAAATCAACGCGGCTCCATGGCCGTGTTCGCTCTCCGCCCACACCTTACCGCCATGCAGCTCAACCATTTCTTTTACGATCGTCAAACCTATACCTGTCCCGGAGATATCGCTCGACGGCCGCTCCATAGTTTGATAAAATTTGTCGAATATCTTTGCCAGATCTTCCGGGGGGATGCCGACGCCCGTATCTCTCACGCGGACCTCTATCATCTTCCCGTCCGTCCCGGGAGCGCACTCAACAGTTATAACGCCCTGCTTCGGGGTGAACTTAATGGCATTCCCGATAAGATTGATCAATACCTGGATGATCCTGTCGGCGTCTATACTTATCTGCGGCAATCCTGAAGCGATCTTTTTTTCAATAGGGATATTTTTGGTTTTCGCCCAGTTGTACAGGCTGCCTGCCGCCTCATCAACAACCTGTTCGAGACTGACGATCTGACGCTTGAGCTGCACCCGGTGCGCCTCAAGCTTTGAAAGATCCAGAAGATCATTGATCAAAAGCGACAATCGCTTCAAATTCCTGTCGGCGATGGCAAGGAACTGTTTCTGAGTATCAGAAACATCCCCGGCGCTTTTATCAAAGATCATGGATATGGATTTTTCAATAGCTACCAGGGGCGTGCGTAACTCATGCGACACATTAGCTACAAATTCGGCCTTTACCTTCTCGATCTCTTTCTGACGGGTAATATCGTTAAGCGTGGTGACCATACCCACCGTATTGCCGTTCGGGTCCTCAACCACAGCGGAACTCGTGCGCAAGACACGTTTGGTGGATTCATTGCCGCTGTAGAACTCAATATCCTTTTCCACTACAGCGTCGTTGTCAACCGGCCCCTTCCTGGTCAAAGTCAAAAGATGCTCATCTTTAACCACATCTTTCAAAAATTTTCCCACATCGGCACCGGTGACCCCCAACAACGCCCCGGCGGTCTGATTGACGAGGACTATCCTGCCTTCCGCGTCAACCACCACCATGCCCTCCGCCATATTATGGACGATATTGTCTATACGCTGTTTTTCATCATGGATACGCTTATTCTGTTTCTCCAAATGCCGGACTTTCTCAACCGCGTGCGCCGCCTGGCCCTGGAACTCCGCCAGCTGCGACCTTAACGCCCGATTCTCTGCGAGCAGTTTTTCAGCATCCTCCCGGCCTCCGCCGGGCCTTTGACGCGCTGCCGGGCCTTTGGCTATATCATCGGCGAGCCG
>JBAYMQ010000041.1:0-7104 GCA_041663465.1 Candidatus Omnitrophota bacterium
GCTGAAATCGGCGTTAAAATCCTTGTCGTTCTTCAAATTCACGACGAACGCGTTGATCAGATCCATCTCATCCATTTTAAGCGAAACGATGGACGCCTTCACCAATAAACTCGAACGGCCGAATATAACACTATTGAACCAGATGCCCGGCTGCAGGTCCAGGCTCAATTTATTCAGCTTGGGAGCCAGAAGAACGCGCCCGGCCAAATACCCCTGAACTATATTCGCGTCAGACGAGCCGGCGTTAAACTCATTTTTCATTCCGAGCACCTCCTGCCGCTGCGGCTCTAGCGCCTTCCAGCGCCGTTCAAGGCCGCCCATCACATGGCTGCGGGAAATGAAAACTAACCCCAGGTACAAATGCGCCACTATCACCACGAACAAAACCAAAGGTAAAATATAAACAATGTTATCAAGCGGCGACGGCTGGCTTCGCTGGGCCTTTAGTTTAAGATCATCCGGCAACAAGTTTATTTCTATCATTTACTTCCCTCGCAGCGCCAGGCCTATGGCAACCGCGAGCTGGCTGCCGACCGCCCTGACCTTCGCGGCGTCAAGCCCATCCGCGATCGCTATTTTTTTGAACGGATCCCAGCTTTCAACGGTGATACCCATAAATCCACCGAGCATGTCCTTAAAACCCTCATACATCGTACCGCCCCCGGAGATGAATATTTTCTCCACCGATGAAACACTGCGGCTTTCATAATAATCGAATGATGTTCTGATCTCCTGAGCAAGCTTCGCCAGCACCGACTCAACCGCACCGGATATTTTATCCCGCTGCGCGCTGTCGCCGCACGTCTTAACCGATTCGGCAGATTTAAAATCAACGCCGAGAACATCGGCTATCCGCTGCGTAAAATGATTGCCGCCGATCTGTATATCCCGGGAAAGCATCGGCACCCCGGCTTCAAGGATATTAAGATTACTCGTGGCTGAGCCGATATTGATAAGACCCACCACCTTATTCTTCACGTCAGCGCCATCGGTATAGCTGAAATTGAACGCGTTTATCAATGATACAGAGTCTATCTCTACAAGGGACACGTCGATACCCAAAGACCGCATCTGCCGCAGCTTCTGATCCAGGGACTCTTTCTTGACAGCCGCGAGAAGGACCCTCATTTTATTATCAGGAAGATTATCCTTCATAATACAACCGTCTATATTGACCTCGGCTATCGGGAACGGAATATGTTTTTGCGCCTCAAATTTAAGAGCCTGCTTCAACTCGACAGGGGTCATGCGGGGAAATTCAATGTAGCGGATAATAGCCTGCTGCCCGGATACTGATATGCTGACTGATTTAATGGACTGCGATTGGATGAGTTTCTTCAGGGTTTCTTCGGGGTCGAGCGCGTTCGGCTCTATCGCGTAACCGGTCAATTCGATCTTATCCCTGCCGAACCTGAGCTTCGCCAGTTTAATGGTGGATACACCGATGTTCAGGCCGATGGATACTTTTTCAGGCGCGAATCTGGCGGTAAGATCCTTTATAAATGGAATCATACTTCAGAATAATATGGTACCGTTGTTGACCGTTGCTTCGTATGTAGGCTGCGGCTCATTTTTTTCTTCCGGTAAAGGCTGCTCAATCTGCGTAACGGGTTGTTCTACAACAACATCCGATGATTCAAGGTCCACCCCGGCAGGCCGTATACTGCGCTCCGGCTTGTTAATAATAAAATTCATAACTATAACAACCACAACACATAATACCACTGATCCCGATAAAAGTATAGCATTTTTATTCATCAGAGCCTTCCTTTTCTCTCCATACCTTCTTTACGCTTAAACCCGGAGGAGGGTCGATCGTATACTTATCCATGTAAGGAAAGTAAGGCGGAGACTGTCCATTTAAAACCCGTCCGTCGTAAACGAAGTTGCGTCCGTAGCCGGTCCGGCTTCCCCCCGGGGAAAATGTTCCAAACGCCCCGTAATACGCGGTAATAACGCCGCCAAGCAATGTAGCCGCGCCGCGGGATGATCCTTCATTATAACCGTCCACCGTAAACGTTCCAAGAGGGCCCAGGCTCGTATCGTTATTCGGAGCCATAATGATACCGCTGATAGTAACATTTGGGGGAGCGTCTTCATTAATTATGACCTGCCCGTACCAGGAAACCAACCCAAGCAAATTATCATATCCTTCAGCATTAAGAGACGGGGTCGTTGAATACCCCTGATACGTCACATTACCGTTGATGATGATGTTTTTTTCACCCGCAACCGTCAACTGCGTGTCCTCTTGAACTGTCCCGTTAAAATAATCTATCTGATCGTTGGAATAAATAAGCGTGCCTTCATGCGTCTTGCCGTCGGGTATCCCGTTGTACGTATTCGTAACACCGTCCCTTATGACCGTCGTCGTATTCGAGGTGCTGTTTACCGTGACCTGGGTAACGTGCGCCGCGTGGGAATAATATTGCGTAATGTTATAGACAGCGTTATTCGCGGGGTCGACCGACATAACCAGCGAAGGATTATCGGCGGTCTTCGTATAGGACGGATTGGAATTGATATATATGCCCCCGGTAAGGGCATTGGTGGTGGTATTATACGGTATGACCACGCTGGGGGTGGTAACTGACGGAGCGGCAGCTCCGCCCAAAGCCTGCGATTTCATATCCGCCTGCTTAAGCGTCGTTGACATAGTAACCGGTTTCGCGTTGCGTATAAACCCGGCGTCGAACGCAGGGACATCGCGCGCGGCGTTATGATCCGAATCCATCAGTATCGAATTACCGCCGTTGTAGAACCGGGCCGTGGAATTCGTGCACGGCTCGGTGCACGGCATCCTGTCGGACGTCGGCTGGGAAACCACATCGGTAAAATGAGCCGAAGGATTATTGGCGAAACTGAATTTATCATTCGTATGGACCGGACCGTAAAAGTTCGTGTCCGAGGTAAACCATACCGTCGTGCCTGACGGTGTTTTATGATTGAACGTGAACAGCGCGTATTTCGCGAAATTATCGAAATGCGCGTTAACATTAAAACGGTCGGGCCCCAATACAACCGCCTTATCGACAGGCTGGGCAGGGCTGTCTATATGAACCCGCGATTCGATGGAATAAGTATAATTACTGAACGTGTACGTGCCGTCGGCGGCATCCACCGTCTTGTTCTGCGCGGGCTGGATAACGACCTCCGACAATATATACCCCGGCACGGCCGAATCCATTTCGTCAGACAGGCTCGTATTTACCGTATATATACCGACGCAATTGATGCACGTGTCTTTCGTGCGGGTGCGATCGTCGGCATCGGTTATACGGTATGTCCCTGATTGATTGGCGTAATCGGAAAACAGCAGAAGCGAGCTGACAATTGAACCGTTGTAATACGAACCAAGCTTGCTTGCTTGAACGGACAAAGCGATATTTTCAAAAGCCGGGATCAACCTGCTCTCGAAATTATATTTAAATTCAGCCCACGCCTTATTCGCTCCCGCGTCGGCAAGCCCGGACGCCTGAAAAGCGAATCGCTCCACGTCGACCGAATGTTTTTCAGACACGACGGTCGCGAAAAAAACCCCGACCAGCGTCGCGACAATGATCATGACAATCGAAGCGACCAGCAACAGGAAACCCCTGCGATCCGAATATTTTTTAACCATTAAAATTCTCCTTCCGCTGGTTCCTCAAAAGACTCGTTGACCGCAGACGCGTTACTCGCTACAGGCACCCTGATCTCGTTCATGGCTGTAACCTGCGAAGTCAAGGGGAACGGCGCGACCGCAGAATCGTCATTGTCGGCCATCAAGCTCACCGTGATCGAACGGCAGCCGGTCGTGTTGACGGGAGAATCGACGCACTCGGATCCGCTGAACGACGTCATATTCAACACCCCGCTGGAAATCGTGACCGGATCGGCTCCGTCCACCGAAACCTGCAATGTCCTATTGTCCTGAAAAAAACGGAAGATATACTCCGTTGGATCAGAGTCTTTATCAAAGGTGCCGTTATCAAAAAAAACAGGTTTATAGAATTTTATCCGGCTATTCGCGTTTGTTATGATCCCGTGATGCTCGGTCCAATTGGAGCAATTCGCGCTCACGGCCGTGCAGTTGAATGACCAGAACGGGCTGGCATCTTTCATCGGCCTTATTATTGTGTTCATGACGCGCCGGGCTTCCTGATGCTGGTCTATCTTATTCATACCTCTTCTCCAATACACGTCGGCGTTGATCATAAGGGATATCAGCACTGAAAATAGAACGGCCACGAGCCCGACCACAACCATCAGTTCAACTAATGTCACCCCTTTTTTGCTCATAGGCCGCTAATTTGTTGAATTACCGGATGTATAATTGCCGATGTATGTAACTAATTCAACCGACGTTCTTTCATCGGGATCCGCTACGCCGTCGCCGTTGGCGTCCTCCCACATCGCGCGGTTCCGGATACGCACGTACGCCCTTACTCCGACCTTTTTTAAATATGTATACGGGCTTACATCAGTAATACTTATAACGCCGGTTATGTGATAATCGTTAAAATTGCTTCCGCTGGCGTAATCAAACAAGCCCAGCGTACTATTGATCCGCGCCTGATATTCCGCGATCATATCAAAAGTCGAGTTACCGGTTATATCGGCATACGCCGTATTCTTTATCTCTTCCATTTTCTGCGCTACGCCGCTGTTCGCCATCGTGAACGCGCGCGTCACATCGGTCAGCGTAAAAAGATTAATATACGAAAGCAATAATCCGGATAAACAAAAAGCCATGATCGCCGCGGCGACAAGAACCTCGACCAGGGTCAGCCCGGACTTATTTTTGATACGCTTTCTATTCATCCTTCGAGCACTCCTGAATAATGAGCGAACCTCCCGTAGTTACAGAGAATATTTTCTTGCCTGTCAGGCCGCACACCACCGGATCCTCACTGCAGCTGTAACCTGACTGCTCCAGCCTCGAACATGAAAACACATATCCTTTGCGCTTTACCGGTTCGGCGATATATTCTTTATTAATATACGCCTGCTTGCTCTGGATCAACGCGTTAAGCGCCTGCGGATACATGCCCATATGATCCTTCGCGTAAAGCTCAAGGGCCGTGGAAACCAGTTTCAGGCTCTCCTGAGCGCTAGCTTCATTTTGATCGATCGTCCATTTAATAAGCTGCACGCTCGAAAATCTTAAAAATAACGCCGCAAAAGCGGTAATGATAATGATCGCCAGAAAACTTCGCGCATTAGTATTTAACATATATATCCTCATAAACAAACTACCCGCACCACGACATACCGGGTGCGGGTAGTTTTCTCAAAATAATAACACAAGAGTATTATTCGATCGGGTCGCCCGTAGTCGCTGTAGGCGCGGCGCCGTCTGGAGTATATCGAATAACGCCTGATGTATCAACAAAGAACCTTCTATTTCCTGTCGTTCCATCCGACACGGGGATTGCTGTAGCTGTAAAGCCTGATTCATCCCCATCCAACGTAAAATTATACCCTTGCTTTGAGCCTGAGCCAAGGACATCGTCAATATACGGAGGAGTTCCGGAGGTCAGGTTATCGAAACCTTCCGGGTAAGTCGGATTAGCAGCCCTATACGTGTGCGCGGCAGAAGCGAGTGTCCTCAACGCAGCGATAGCAGCTGACTCGTTAGCGGCAAGCCTTGCCCTCAACAGGTTCGGGATAGCGATTGCGGCCAACAGAGCGATGATCGCGACAACGATCATGATTTCCACAAGCGTGAAGCCTTTTCTGTTCATATCAACTTCCCCCTTTCTTAAGGTATGATTACATTACTGCTGTCTTCTTAACCTCTTATGGCATTTACAGATGAACGATGATTGCATTTTTATACAAGAGGCCTTCTCAAAGACAAGCATCCCATCACCTTGACTATTCTTATATCACCTCCTCTCTTTTTTGTCAAGAAGATATTGTTATATTTCAGCATCGCGCGAATGTTATATGTTACTAATCCTCAACATCATACGCCAAAAAAAAGATCCCTAAAGGTTAAACCTCGAGGGATCAGGTCTACCTCTTTGGCGGCTAGGCTTCCCTTTCGCGCGCGCGATTAGGGACCTCTGGCTTTGCTCCCGTTATAGAAGATATATCCGTAACGGGACCCGTACTTACGGGGTCCCCCGATTACTCGGGGTTTGCCTTTATCAGTAGGTTTCTACATAATAATTATACCACACCAATATACTGATGTCAAAGACAGGCCAAGACCACAATGAACAAAATTCAATTATAGTATTACCGCCCGCTTATCACTTGTTGGAATAATAAGCGCTTGATCCCGGCTTGGGCTGGTGGTAACTCTGATCAAGCTTGAATTGGGTTCCCGGGAAAGCCTTTAACTTGAATATAAGCCAGATCGTATCCCCGTGATCCCGTTCGGATGAATAAGCCATATCCATGATCCAGCAATGCAGGTCGCGGCTGACCCGGTATTCCTGATAACGCAGCCCTCTTTTAACGCTCGCGTTATCTCTAACCTGAAACCGCTCGTAAAATCCGAGTTTCCACTTCGGCGACAGCCTCCAATCGGAGCCGGTAGTGAATTCGCTGCTGTCTCTTCGCACATACCTCTGTCCCAAGCTGAACGACCGTTCGGGCGTGATGTTAAAAGACACGTCATAATTCACATAATTGAAATAATTATAACGGTGGCTGTATGTTGCGTCGCTGATCACCGACATCCAGGAATACGGCCATAGATCGAGATCGAATAAATAATCTCCCATATAACTGCCGGGTCCGGTCTTGGGCCTGAAATAGTAGGTATTGCTGATCATCAACGACGCGAGATCTACGGCTTTTTTATCCCTCTTGGTCTGCAATGTGTTGCTCAATCCAAGGCTGGCCCGGTTATTACTGTACGTAATACCGTCTACCCCGTCTATCTGGCGCAGTTTCGAAGCCGGAATGGTAGGAGTATGATCATAGGCATACCCGACCGTGGGGGTGATAATATGACGCAAACCGTTAATATTCAAACCGGCCGCGTCAGTTTTAACATCGAACAAACGGAAGAACCTCGTGCTGACATCGGTCCCGGTCAAAAAGAAAGTTCTCAACCGCGCGTCGCTGGTAAGGTCATCGCCATACGCCGTCTCCCGGCTTCCGACAAAA
>JBAYMQ010000042.1:0-6957 GCA_041663465.1 Candidatus Omnitrophota bacterium
CTTTGCAGGAATTCGCGGCTGGATATCCGCGCGCTGTCAGTCAATGTCAGAACCGGGTCAATATCAGCCCGGACGCATTCTTTTCCGGACAACGCGGACAGAAAACAAACCAGATCCAGCAAATATCGGCTCATTTGTTTTAACCCGGATAACGGTTTGAACGCGGCGTTAAAAAATCTCCCCCGCGCCGCAATATCAAAACCGCACGTTATCCTGCCTCCGGACAGGAACGCCAGAGAGGCTGTCTTTAACGTATAATCCATCAATAGATCAACGACAACAGCGAATCTGCGTTTCCTCAGCGATATTAACGCCGGTAAGAACCCTCTGTAGACAATAACCTCGTCTATCTCAGGCACCAAACGGGCCAGGTCAACGGTCGAACAGCCAAGCAGCGCGGTCATACGGCTTGACGGGAACAACTGTTTGAGCGCTTTGATCGCCGGGACAGAAACCACCATATCCCCTATCCTGTCTATGCGGATCACAAGGATAGAATCCACTCCAGCCGGATCGATCCGCTGAACCGGCTTTTGACGTATAAACAACCTCAAAAGGATCATGCGCGCGGTCAAATAGACGTTCCTGATAAGAGCTTTCGTCATTTTATCTCTTTTTTTCTATAACCCATAACAAATTCAGGCTCAAGACTTCTTTCAAAACAGGGATCTTCGCAAGATAAGGCCGGTCGAAATCAAGGAATACCCTCCTGAAACAAAAACCGTTCCTTCCGAGCATTTTTTCAAAATGGAACCGGTCCGTCAACCCGAAATGGAGGCGGGTTTCAGAAGCTGCCCGTCCCAGCATCCCTGACAACCGTTCCTTAAAAGCGCCAAGGTTTTCGCGCAAGAGATTAGGCGTGAATATCACCGCCTTGCCTGAAGGCTTCAGCAACCGGCGGATCTCATCGAGTAACTTCTTTTTTCCGGCATCGTCAATATGCTCGACAAAATCGGCGCATACGATCTTGTCAAAAGAACTATCCGCGAAAGGAAGGCCATTAGAAATATCGCAGCATTGGAATGTCGCGCGATCGCTTAATCCAAACCCGGCTGTCAGCCGCTTCGCCATATCTACGGAAGCCTGCGAATAATCCACTCCCGCGCATACGGCCTGCCGTTTCGCGCAATGGAACGCGAATGTGCCCACGCCGCAGCCGACGTCAAGGATACGCTCCCCTTTTTGAGGATCAACAAAAGCTACTATATTTTCAACCCGCGCTTTTAATACCCGTTCTTGGGGCTCATAATAATTGTCTATCTGGAACTGCTCGCTCTGCATCCCGATCCTCTGGTCGTAATCATCCGCGGTGACGGGGATCGCTTTTATACGCCGTTTGATCAACCTGCAATTATGCCGGCAAACAGGATCAAGAAAGATCCTGCCCTGCCCGATAAACTGCAGGAATCTCTCTATAAGGAACACATTGGCGCTTCCCACGTATTCGCGGATCCGCTCTTTGTTATGCCTGCGGTCGCGCAAAAAATTCAGGAGGTCATCCGCCATGGAGCGGCACGCCGGCTGCCTATCGGGCTGCATACGGGAAGCGCTGATAAGCATATCCAAAAAAACTTTCTTGATCTCGCTTATATGATCGTCGTAGAGGATAAAACCTTTTTGCCTTAAAAGTTCCTTATAGACAAATTGCGTCCTGGCGGCGTTCATTTTTATGTCAAACCGCTCGCGCACGGTCCGCTCTCCCTCGCCGCCCAATGAATCCCTGAGCGGATGATCGGCTAAAAGCAGCCGTATTCGCTTCGCCAGCGCGTCATGGTCCCCGGGAGGGAACAACAAGCCGTTCTTGCCGTCCGATACGATCTCGTTAAAACATTTAATATCCGAAACAACAACAGGCTTGGCCCTTGCCATAGCCTCGGCTATGCTCAAGCCGAAAGATTCCCCGGATTCAAAAGACGGCTGCACAACGATATCCGCGGCTTCCAGGACGCAGGAAACATTCTTCATAAAACCTGTTAAAATAACATTTTTTTGTAAACCCGATTCCAGTATCAACGCCTCCAGATTCTGCCGTTCCGGACCTTCGCCGACAAGCAGAAAAAAGGCGTTCGGATGATCCTTAATAACTTCACCCGCCGCTTTGACAAATATAGCCTGCCCTTTTTCAGGGCTCAAGCGTCCGACCGAGGCGACAACCGGAGCGTCGCGGGGAATACCCAAACTATTCCTGACAGCGTCCGCGTCTGCGCCGATACAAGGCCCGCTCTCCTCCAGGTCCACTCCGTTATAAATTGTCTCAACTTTTTCAGGGGCCATGCCCTGCCTGGTTATGAACGCTTCTCTGGCGGAATCAGAAACAGCGATCACCTTATCCACCAACTGATCCGACAGACTATGCAAAGCCAGATGCAAAGAAAGCGCCGCTTTATTCTTTATCCACCGATGATCCGAAACGGCCAAATGTTCTGTCATAACAACCGCCGTGATCCCAAGCAGCCTGGCCATAAGCTTGCCAAAAGCGTTGAGCTGTCCGGAATGAATATGAAAAACGTGATAGCCGCGCTTTCGCAGCAGCCGCCAAAGCCCCACGAAATTTCCCATATCCTTCGCGCCGCGCCACATAAGAGGAACAACTGTTATTCCGGCCTTGCGCAAATCATCGGGAAGGCTTCCGTTTGAGGGGCATAGCACATCCAGAGTAAAAACTTTGCGGTCAATGTTTTTTGCCAGCCCCAGGACGATCCTGCCCGGGCCCGTAATGCCGGGATTGTGGATCAATTCCAGGATTTTTATAGTTCCGTAGATCACTTTCGACATTCCACCACCATCGTGCTTGATAATCCAGGTAAAAAACCGCCGGCCGCGCCGAATATCCGCATAAGGAAGAACCAAACACGTTTATCCTTAAACGCGAAATACAGCTTGCTGACCCATGGCTGCGTAACGATATCCCATTCAAGGGATATCGCCCGGCCATAACCCGATTTCAGTTTAGAGCGCGTTAAACACGCATACAGGAACTTGATGACATCGCTGCCCAGCCAGACAGGGATAAACAATTGCACGCGGAACCCCACCCCATGGCTGGAACACACTGCAAAAGAGCACTTTCTGAGCAACCGTTTAAGCGTCCCCGGATTGAATTGATAAAGATGCTGGTCGCGGTAAATACGCGCGCGATTGTCGTTATAAAAAAAACTCCCGGGCGTTGATAATATCAATGAGCCTCCGCGAACCAGGGCGCGGTTTATCTCATTAAGATACGCGGCCGGGTCAGGCACATGCTCTATAACTTCCAGGGAAACCACCTGGTCGAAACTTCCCTGTTTAAAAGGAAGACGCTGGGCATCGCCGACAACCCAGAAACATTTCGCTGACGGCAACAACCGCCTTGCCTGTTGTACCCGCTCCAAAGAAATATCCATACCCGCGTATTTTTCATAGACATCCCGGCACATCCCCGCCATAATACCCATCCCGCAACCGATATCAGCGACAACGGCCCGGCTTCTGATCCGGGAGCGGACATATCCCAGCAATGTCCGATACAAAAAATAATACCTGCCGGGATCCACGACAGCGCCGTTCTTTACGCCGTATTGCGTGGCGTTGACGTCGTTATACAACGCGCCGAACTGCGGATTAGCCGTGTAAAATTCAGCCAATGCTTTACCGTCGTACCCGCGCGGTTTGACCGTCATAGCTCTTTCCTGCCTATCAAACTGAACTGCCGCTTACTTGCTATCACCCGCGAATCAAACCAGCAGCAGATCCCCAGCCTCATGGCGCTGGCGTATTTACGTAATTTGATTATCGTGACTCCGGAATCGCGGCAACAAGCGCCCACCTTATCCTCATCGAAACAGTGATACAAATGATAATCCGAAAGATGGAAATTCCTCCCCTCCAGAACGGGGGTTTTCCTGAAAAAAATCGCGTTATAGACGATATTATCCAATTGCCAGAGGATCTTGCGTAAGAACGGATCAACCGCTAATGCCTCCCTGGTAGGTTCATGCGTAATATAAAGCCAGCCCCCGGGCTTCAGCAATTTCAATGCCTGTTCGAGCGTTCGGATATAATCCGGGAGATGATGCAGCACGGAACTCATAACAATACAATCGAACTCCTGACCGCAATCCGCTATAAACTCGTCTACATTCGCCACAATGACCTTCGCCCTGTCTTTAGCCTGCGGAGGTATCTTTTGTTCAAGAATACCGGCCATATCCGGGGAAATATCCACGCCGCGCATTGTAAAACCCAATCCGAGAAGCTTCAAAAAAAGGTTCCCTGTGCCGCAACCCAGATCCAATACGGAAGATCCGGCGGGCATGCGCGCGCGCAGGAACCGCAGATCCTTCCATATATAACCCTGCTCGAACCAGTTGAACTCTTCAGGATGGATACGATCATAGAATTTCGCTTCGATCCTGTGGAGCGTGATGTTTTCCGCCAATATTTTATCCCGCAATCTCTCCGCTTCCGTCATGCCGGCCTTTCCTTCTTCTGTATTTCCCACACTTTTACATTCATAAAAAAAATAGTAAGCCATGTCAGGCCGGCTATCAAAAAGCCGTATTTGCCGTCGATGAACCCTTTCTGCAGGATTAATTTCCTGCACGCCTGGACGGTTGGGACGCAAAAAAGCCTGATCGCGAACGAAAAAGGAGTCAGGCGCGCCCCGCGATCATACGCCTGCCCGGCGAGTATTCCCGTATACCGGTTCATCTTACGGATATATTCTTCCAGGTCCACGCAGGTGTAATGAACAACCGGCTCCCGTAAATAACCGCTCGGCCCTGAAGGGAACACGTCGGTATGAATTGCAGATGAGAATCTGACAGATGCTCTTCTGAACAATCGCAGCACATATCCGGGATACCATCCCGAACCCTTGATCCATTTGCCGAGGAATATATTTTTGCGCGGGATATAAAAACTACCTTCATCCGGGGCGCGCTCCATTGTCAAAAAGATCTCTTCTTTAAGCCGCGGAGACACTCGCTCATCCGCGTCCAGATAAAGGATCCATTCGTTTGAAGTTTTCGACAAAGCGAACGGCCGGTCAGGTTCGCAAAAACCTTTATTGCTTACGACGTATACCTTATCGGTAAACTCCCGGCAGATCGCAGCGGTATTGTCTTCGGAAGACTGATCGACAATAACGATCTCACCCGCCCACCTGATAGATTCAAGGCATTGACGGATCTGCCTCTCCTCATTGCGGACAACCATAATAACCGACAGCCTTATTTTATTCACGCGCGCGCCCTGATTAATCCCTCGTAAATAAGCTCGATCTTGCGGGCATGGGACTGGATTGTGAATCCTTTTTCGATAACCGCCCGCGCCGCCGCGCCCAATGTTCCGGCGGCGCCGGGTTCCGCCATGATACCGGTGATCTTCCCGGCCAGCCCCAGAGAATCCCCGAAGCTGAACAACGCTCCGCTCACGCCGTCTTTAATGACTTCAGGCGTGCCCCCTGAATTAGTCGCGACGACAGGTTTACCGGCGGCCATTGCCTCAAGGATCACCCTGCCGCACGCTTCCGCGTCGCTGGTAAGGACAAAAATATCCATAGACGCGTACATCCGGGGCATATCGTTGCGGTAGCCTGTAAAAATAACCCTGTCGTTGATCCCAAGCGCCCTGGTCATATCCTTGAGATATTTCTCCCTTGGCCTGTCAGATTCAAAAACAGCGCCGCCTACAACGAGCAGCTTTAATCGCTTCCAGAGCGCCGGATCGTCGGAACGTATCGCCGCGGCGGCGTTAAACAATGTCTCGTGGCCTTTTTGCACATTGAATCTGGACGTTATGCCCACAACCGTTTCCCCCGGGAGGATCCCGAATTCATTCCGCACAGCCGCGCCGTCCACAAAAGGATTGAATCTGGCGATATCCACTCCGTTAAACACAACGCGTACTTTTTCCGGGATACGCCCGCCGGACGCGAAACGTTGAGCGATCGCCTGGGAATTACAGATTATCCTGTCAGGCAACGACATCAATAGCCTGTCGGGATCCGCGATCTCTCCGCGCAGCATGTTCCTCTGATGCCACACAACGGGAACATTATTCCGCTTTGCCGCCCACGCGCCGTATACATGAGTTCGGATACTATTGGAATGCACAATGCTTATATTATTATCCCTGATAATAGCGCCTAAACTCCTGAGCGCCGAGGCCACTCCCAGAAAACGCCTTATCTTAGGGAACGGCATCAAAAAAACGCGCACGCCCTCGCTTTTCAGTTCGTCTGCAAGCGCGCCCTCTTGCGGCAGAACGAACGATGGATCGAACTTTCGCCTGTCGAGATTCCGCACCAGATTAAGCAAACTTTGCTCCGCACCGCTTATCAGGGACGTCTCATGAAGGTACAGGATATTGATCATAGCGCAGGTTTCACTCCCGATAAAGCGTCACGATATATCCGCTCTATCTTTCCTATCATTTCTTCTTTGCGGAATTTCGTTCGCCAATTTTCGCGCGAGCGCTGCCCCATTGCCCGCAGGACAGCGGGATGTTCCATCAAATAATCTATCTTATCCGCTAAAGCGCCGGCATCCCCGGGCTCGACAATAAAACCATTCAGGCCGTCTTGTACGACCTCAGGGGATCCCCCAATGTCCGTCGCGACAAGCGGCAGCCCCATCGCCGTCCCTTCAACTAAAACAAGCGGCAGCCCTTCTTTAAGAATAGACGGGGAAACAACAATATCTACCGCCGAAAGAAGATCCGGGATATCCCGCCGTATCCCTAACAGAAAAACAGAGTCCTCCAGGCCAAGCTTCGCGATCTGAGCGAAAAGATCGTTTTGCCCCGGGCCGCCTCCGATGATCAGGCATTTGCAGCCTGAATGGCGTCTCCTGACCCGGGCCACAGCGTCCAAAAGATACCTGTGGCCTTTCATTTCCACGAGCCTGCCGAGGCACCCGATCACAAAACTATCAGAGCTCAGCCCAAGTTGAGCGCGAACCTTTTCACGCGTAAGGA
>JBAYMQ010000043.1:0-6934 GCA_041663465.1 Candidatus Omnitrophota bacterium
GCCGATATCAGGCCTAACGCCGTTGTATGCGACGCGGCCATATTTAAACATGTCGCTGAAAAATGCAGGCAGCGCGCCGATATCACTGTCCTGGACTGCGACCGCATCAAATTGCCGCTTGATCAGAAATTGAACACATCTCTTTGCGACCACGATAACACGATCTGCTCATATATGGCCGAGACGGTGCTGCTGGCACTGGATAATAAATTCGTGAATTATTCGCTCGGGGAACAAATTAATCTCGACAAGCTCGAGGATATCGCCAACATCGCGGTGCGCCACGGCTTTGAAATAAACGTGCCGGGATCGGCCTGATATGGCCCTCAGGAACAAAACAACGTTTTTCCAATACGCATTCCAGGGAATCATCTGCATAAAACACTTAACAAAAAGACAGTTCTGTAGTATATTCATAATACTGTTACGTTCGGTCAACCGGGGGTTAAAATGCGAAAGTTATTGATCGTTGACGATGAAGAAGATGTACGGAACTTCACCGCGAATTTTTTCCGCAAACGTCAACTTGACGTTCACACCGCGTCAAGCGGCGAGGAAGCGATTGAAACACTGAAAAACAGCAAACCTGACCTGGTTCTATTGGATATTTGCATGGGCGGGATTTCCGGTATTCAAACGCTCGCGGAAATCAAAAAAATAGATAAAAGCATCAAGGTAGTGATAGTAACCGCCACAAGGCCCGAAGAAAATGAATGCTACCACGAATGCATCTCATTAGGCGCCTGCGGCTACGTGCAGAAACCACTCGAACTTAAAGAACTGGAACTCGTTGTTATGTCAACGCTCCAACCAGAAGGGACAACAGCGTAAAATCATGGCTATTGATTATAAGAAAGCGCTCGAGATCGCATCAAAAAGCATGATACGGGTGCACGACCCGGACAGACTCATAAAAATGATCGTGCGCATGATCGTCCAAAAGGTCAAGGTAAGCCACGCCAATATTCTGCTGCACGATAAGGAGAGGGGAACGTACGTGATGACCGTATCCCGCGGCCCGAGCGGCTTAAGGGTTCCCAACGGTTTCACGCGCATGGATGACGCCAATCCGCTCATCCGGCTTTTTAAAGAGCATAAAGCCGACCTTTTATTCAGCGACAACGTCATCATATATTCCAAAGGGAAAAAATATCTCGACATCATTGCCAACAAAGAGCTTAATCAGCTCCTCCGGGACGCGCTATACCAAATGGAGATGTTCGACACCGTAACCTGCATCCCCAGCTACTTTGTGGATGAACTTATAGGCGTTTTCCTCCTGGGAAAAAAGGACAACGGCACCGAGTTCGATAAAAGCGAGCTCGATTTCTTTACGGCTCTCGCGTCCGACGTCGCGATGGCGATCAATAACGCCCAGACATTCAAAGACCTTCAAAAAGCGTTCCATGACCTGAAAAACGAGCTCGAACGCAATAAACGCCTGTTCATATCCATCACGAACGCGATGGCTGCCGCGATAGACGCGAAAGACCACTATACGCACGGGCACACGACCCGCGTCAAGGAAGTCAGCCATCTGATCTGCGACAGGCTCGCTACGAACAAAACTAACGGCGTGGATGATAAATTCCGCGAGCACGTGGCCATTGCCAGCGTCCTGCACGACATCGGAAAGATAGGCGTCCCTGAGGCGATCCTGAACAAACAGGGGCCCCTGACACCCGATGAGTTCAAAGTGATCAAGGATCACCCCGCGATCGGCGAAACCATACTTAAATCCATAGACGGGCTGGAAGACTGCCTGCTTGCGGTCAAATATCATCACGAGCGGTATGACGGATCGGGATATCCGATAGGGCTGAAAGGCAGCCAAATACCGCTGATCGCCGCTATCATTTGCGTCGCGGACGCGTACGACGCGATGGTTTCCGACCGCCCGTACCGCAAAGGTCTGCCGAAAGAAAAAGCCATCACTGAAATAGTCACTCTGGCAGGCAAGCAATTCCATCCTGAGATCTCGGCGATAATGAACGATCTTTACCGGGAAGGCAGAATATAATGCGCAAAAAAAATATTATCCTCATGTACATTTCCGAGGTTTCGGGCCATCACAGCGCCACGATCGCGATCGAGAAAGCGATCGGGATGCTTGCCCCTGGAACACAGGTCATGAATATCAACGCCTTCCGCTATACGAATCCTATTTCGGAAAAAGTGGTAAATCATATTTACACCACGATCATCAAACGCACGCCTAAACTTTGGGATATGATATACGATAATCCCGGAGTAAAAAAGAGGCTGGATAAAATAAAAAACGCGGTTCATAAGATGAATACGCCGAAATTCGCCCGGCTTTTTCAAAGGTTCGCTCCGGATATAGTGATCTGCACCCAAGCCTTTCCGTGCGGAATGGTAGCGGATTACAAAAAACACTGCAACTCGAATATCAAACTGATCGCGGTTTTAACGGATTACATCCCGCACGCGTACTGGATCTACGATACGGTGGACCTGTACATAACTCCGTCGGAAGAGGTATCCCAAAGGCTTATTATGAAAGGCATACCCGCCGAAAAAATAAGGTCTCTGGGCATCCCATTCGACCCAAAATTCAACGCGCCGGTGGATAAAGCCAAAGTATACCGCAACCTGCGGCTGGATCCCGGTCTTAAAACAGTCCTGCTCATGGGCGGAGGACAAGGGCTCGGGCCTATTAAAACGATCGTCAAGGCGCTGGAAAAGGTTAAATGCGATTTCCAGGAAGTGATCGTGACCGGAACGAATAAAAAACTGTATAAATCGCTGAAAAGCAGGATCAAAAAAAGCAAAAAGAGGATACATTTACTGAAATATGTGGATTACGTTAATGAATTAATGACGATCGCGGACGTCATTGTAACCAAACCCGGAGGCATTACCACCTCTGAGGCGTTGTCAAAAAAACTTCCTATGCTTATATTGCGGCCTATACCCGGGCAGGAAGAAAGCAATACCGTATATCTCACTCAAAAAAAAGCGGCGATCCGTATCACAAAACCGAAAGAAATAACCCGCTTGCTGGAAGACCTGTTCACCGAGCCGCATAAACTTAAAGCCATGGCTGACGCAGCAGGCCAAATGAGCAAACCGCACGCGTCCATGGATATAGCTAAATTAGCACTCACTTTATAAGTTTTCCATGATCGATTATTTCCTCTATAAATCCGGACAATGGCTCGTGCTCCATCTGCCCTTGAAATTCTCCTACATCCTGGCCGTATTCGTCTCCGACCTGCACTATATTTTTGCCGATAAAGACCGCCAGTACACTATGGCAAATCTGAAAGCTATATTCCCCGACAAAACGAATAAAGAAATACGCAAGATCAGAAGAGGGATGTTCCGTAACTTCGCAAAATACCTTGTTGATTTTTTCAGATTTCCCATTATCGATGAATCATATATCAGGCATTATATCACGATAGAAAATCGCGGATACATCGATGACGCTCTCGCGAGAAAAAAAGGCGTTATAGTCTTGACGGCGCACCTTGGCAACTGGGAACTGGGCGGGCTCGTGCTCGGTGTTCTCGGCTATCCGTTCTGGGCCGTGGCATTGCCGCACAAAAACACAAAGGTGAACGATTTCTTTAACAGCCGCAGGGAAAGCAAGGGGGTGCATGTCATACAGTTCGGCAAAGCCGCGCGGATGTGCCTGAGCCTTCTCAAAGATAACTGTATGGTCGCGTTGGTGGGTGACCGCGATTTCAGCAATGACGCCGGCACGGTAATCGATTTCCTGGGAAAAAGGACGTACCTCCCGAAAGGGCCCGCCAAGTTCGCGCTAAAGACCGGCGCGGCCATCCTGCCGGGATTCATGGTCAGGAATCCGGACGACACTTTCACGCTGCGCATAGAGAAACCTATCGTTTGCGGCACCGCGGATACGGTGGAAACGGTTACGGGGGAATACAAAAAGATCATTGAAGGATATATTAAACAGTATCCCCACCAATGGTACATGTTCCGTAAATTCTGGATAGAATGAAAACCATAGTCATCATTCCCACACATAATGAATCATCCAATATCAGCGCCCTTATAAGCGCGATCCGCCGGCAGGGGATAGACACCGTGGTAATAGATGACGGCTCGACCGACGACACATTCAGGATAGCTTCCCAAAGCCGGTCAATTGTGCTGCAAAACGATCATAATATAGGCAAAGGCGCTTCACTGATCAAGGGATTTGAATTCGCGATATCCAAAGGCTACGACACAGTGATCACCATGGACGGCGACGGACAACACCTGCCGCAGGATATTCCCACATTTCTGGAAGCGGCGCGTTTAAAAAAAACAGGCGTAATCATCGGGAACCGCATGCAAAGTGTCGCTAATATGCCCAAAATCCGGGTACTGACTAATTCTTTCATGTCATGGGTGATCTCATGCATCACAAAACAACATATCCCTGACAGCCAGTGCGGATTCCGGCTGATAAAAAAAGAGGTCCTGCAACGCATAAAATTGCGCACTAAAAATTTCGAGATCGAATCTGAAATGCTTATTGAGGCCGGCCGGGCGGGCTTCACGATCACATCCGTACCGATCAAAACCATATATAATAACGAGCGCAGCCATATTCACCCGGTACGCGACACTATCCGTTTCTTTAAATACCTCTTCGAGCGGACGAAATGGATTACCGGGCGTTAAGAATTATAATGGTTGAGGAACAGATCGCGCGCCGCGGAATCAATAACACCGGCGTGCTGGACGTCTTTATGCGGGTAGAACGCGAGCGTTTCGTTCCCCGGGATCAGATAAAACGCGCCTATGACGATTGCCCTCTTCCGATAGGATCGGACCAAACGATCTCGCAACCTTACATTGCCGCGTTGATGACCGAAGCGCTGCGACTCAGCGGCCGGGAAAAAATCCTGGAGATCGGCACGGGCTCGGGATATCAGGCCGCGATCCTCGCGGAATCGGCGCAGGATGTGTACAGCATAGAGCGTCTTCCTGAACTGGCTGAACGCGCCAAAACTATCGTCAACGGCATCGGCTATACAAACATTCATATCCGGACCGGCGACGGCTCGTTAGGCTGGCCGGAAGAAGCGCCGTTCGACAGGATCATTATTACTGCCGCGATCCCCGATATTCCGCAACCGCTTATATCGCAATTGCGCGAAGGGGGCAGAATGGTATATCCGCTGGGAGAATTATACCACCAGGCGTTGACCGCTGCGGTAAAAGAGAACAATGAACTTAAAACAGAGATACTATGCGGATGCGTATTCGTGCCGCTCATAGGTAAACACGGGATGACACATGGTTGAAACTATCGTACAGTGGATGCAAGGGATACCGAAAGAGATCGTCGTGATGTTCATTGCGGCACTGCCTATTTCTGAATTAAGGGGAGCTATCCCCGTAGCGCTCGCCTATGGGATGTCTTTGCAAAAAGCCTTCGTCCTGTCGGTTGTGGGCAACGCGATACCGGTGATACCGATGCTTTTTCTTTTCAAGCCCATCTCTGAAAGATTGAGTAAAACCAAGCTTTTCGCGCGTTTTTTCGATTGGCTTTATAAACGCACGCTCAAAAATTCGGATTCGATACAGCGATATGAGATGCTGGGGCTCGTGATATTTGTCGCCATCCCGCTTCCGATGACCGGAGCATACAGCGGGGCTATCGCCGCATCGCTTCTCAAGATGAAATTCCGCTACGGTTTGATCGGGAACATACTGGGCATAATCGGCGCCGGCATCATCGTAACAACACTATGCGCCCTGGGTATAATGGGCTGGAAAACGGTGACGCAATGATACAAATATACACGGGCAACGGAAAGGGCAAAACAACGGCGGCGCTGGGGCTGGCGATCCGCGCCGCGGGCGCCCGCAAAAAAGTCTACATTTGCCAGTTTATAAAAGGCAAACCGTATAGTGAACTGCTCTGCCTGAAAAAAATAAAGAATATAACCATTGAGCAATTCGGCAGAGGATGTTTTATAAAAAAAACCCCATCCAAGGCGGATATAGAGTTCGCTGGGAAAGGCCTTGAAAAGGCAAAAAAAATGGTCGAAAGCAAAAAGTTCGATCTTATTATTTTAGACGAGATCAATTGCGCCATCGACGTAAAACTTATAGAGGCATCTGACGTCCTGGATTTAATAAACAATACGCCGCGGTCGATCGAGCTCGTCCTGACCGGAAGAAACGCGCCCCGCGCCCTTATAAACGCGGCCGATCTCGTCAGCGAGATACACGAGATAAAACATTATTACCGGACAGGGGTAAAAGCGCGTAAAGGGATCGAGTTTTAAAAAACCATTTGACAAACCGGCGCAAGATTGCTACAGTACATAAGAAGTAACAAGTATCAGGTTATGGGAAACTCGTTTAAATCGAGTGCGGTCCCGCCGCTGTAAGGGGTACGAATGCTGCATATGTCACTGTCCGGAACATGGATGGGAAGACGCGGCACAGAGGTTGATCCCCGAGCCAGAAGACCTGCCTGATATGCAAGAAATGCCTCGTGGAATGGGCCAAGATCAATTATTGGGTGCGACCCGCCAAGATCAGATCAAGGCGGGTTTTTATTTTTTAGGAGTGAAGCGGCATAAAGCATATTACGCTGTTCCCGAAAACATGAGATATTTACTATTCCCCCTGTTAATCGTCATTCTCGCGGCCGCAACGGCGATCGCCGCGCCGCGCTACATTTCTATCGCGCCGTCCACAACTGAAATACTGTTCGCTCTGGGGCTTGATAAAGAGATAGTGGGGGTCAGTTCCTACTGCGACTATCCGGCCGCGGCGGCGACAAAACAGGTGATCGGCGACTTTAGCCATCCTAATATGGAGCAAATATTCTCCCTTAAACCCGATTATATTTTCTGCACGGGCCTCGAACAAGCGCCGATCATTACGGAATTAAAACGCCTCAAGTTTAATGTATATGTGGCGGATCCCGCGAATA
>JBAYMQ010000044.1:0-6800 GCA_041663465.1 Candidatus Omnitrophota bacterium
CGTCGCCGCCTGTTCCATCACGAGAATAAAGGTATTCACCCTGCTAACAAGATAATTATACATAATATAAACCGGTATGGCGATCATAAGCCCCGTAACAGTCGTCAGCAACGCCTCAAGAACACCTCCCGCTATATCGGCGGTAGTCACCGGCATCATCTGGCTGGATCTCATCTGTATGGCTCCAAACACCCGCAGGAGCCCTAAAGCCGTGCCTAAAAAGCCCAGCAGCGGCGCGACATGCGCCAGCGTCGCAAGCGCCGGTAAATTCTTATGTAATTTCGGCAGCTCGTATAACGCGGCATCTTCCATCGCTTCTTTTATCTGAGACCTGGGACGGTCGTACTTGACGATAGCGGACTTGAGGATATTTGTCACGGGATTGCGGGCCGTATCGCATAGCTGCACCGCCTCCTTGATCTGGCGATGTTTGATCTTATCAAGCAACTGAGCAAGGAATTTTGCAGTGTCAAAATTCAACTTTTTAAGGAACCACAACCGCTCTGCTATGATCGCAACGCTAAAGATAGAAACAATGACCAAAGGCCACATCATGGGGCCTCCGGCCTCATATATCTGCCACGCGCTTAACCTGGATACATCCATTATATTTCCTCCGCTAGTGTATAGCCCTTAACGCCTCAATGCGTTCCCGCGCGAACTTGGCTTCAGGAACATCCAAAGCGCTGATCCGCTGATAGGCCTTCGCCGCTTCCAGGATGTTTTCCTGATCTTCGTAAATCTTGGCGACCCTTAAAAGCGATTTCACTTCCAGCATCTTATTACCGGAATACAAATACAAAACCTTCAGGTATTCTTCGACAGCTTCCGAAGCCTTTCCCTTTGTCTGGATAACCTCGGCGATCTTAAACTGGATATCCGCCATTTGCCGCAGAGGCACAAGATCGAGCGCTTTCCGGTATAAAACGAGCGCGTCATCATACTTGCCCTGCCGGTACAGGATATCCGCTATTTTGGGATAGATCAAATGAGCCAGATCGGGATATTCCTTCACCTTTTCCTGATACGAGCTGATAGCTTTATCGAAATCCCCCTGACGCACATACAGATCCGTGATAGCTATAGCCGCCTGCGCTGCCAGATCGGATTTGCCTGATTCTATGACTTTTGAAAAAGATCCTACCGCCTGATCGTATTTTTCTTCTTCTCCATAGATCGAACCCAGCTCATAATAGGCGTCAAGGATCAGGTTGCTTTCCGGGAAATCCCGGATAAGCGACGTAAAATAGCGCACCGCCAGGTTCAAGTCATTCTGACGATAGTAATATCCGCCCAACCACCACATGATCTCAGCCGTGAGGCTCGAATCCGGGTATTTGGCGCGTAATGTATTAAACCGCGCGAGGGCTTCTTTTTCATTGCCCATTTGATAATAACAGTCGGCGATCTCAAATTCCGATTTCTGAACAACCTGCTCGTCCTGATTGAACAATCGGGACACATTCTTGAAAACATCGATCGCTTCCGCGTATTTACCCATATTGTAAAAGCAGGTTCCCAGCAAATACATGGACTGAGACCTGAGCGACGAGTCTTTGAAGGTCTGGAGAAAACTCTCTAACATCTTCCGGGCTGCCTGATAATCCTGCTTCTGGAAATACGCCAGGGCCAGCGCGTAATGCGCCTCATCCAGCACCTTGGAATTCGGGAAATTATTCTTCACGTTTGAAAAACTGACTATGGCTCCGTCGTAATTCTGGGTCTTGATCTGCACAAGCCCAATCTGGTACTGAACGTAATCCGTATAGAAGCTGTCGGGATATTCGCGCAGGATCATATCATAGGTCTCAACGGCTTTATCAAACTCACCGGAATCCTGGTACGCGTCTCCTATCTGGCATAGCGCGCTCACCTTAAAGATCTTATCTTCCGTGGATTTTACGATCTTTTTAAACTCAAGGATCGCGTCTTTGAATTCGCCGTCCTTGAGATACGCCCACGCCATGCCGTAATGGAGTTTATCGACAAGCTCAGCGGGAGCGTTTTGCCCCGCGTCCGCGGCCGCTTTTTTATAAACCTCGATAGACGCTTTGTAATCTGCGCTATTGTACAAAGAATCGGCTTTGCCGATGTACGCCTGCAGCAATGTCGCGGGATCCTCTGTTGTTTTGATCAACTCATCATAAACTTCCCGCGCCTGCTTGTAGAGATTTGTCTGATAATAAACGGCCGCCCGGCCGAGATACAGGACATCCAGGCTCTTTTTTTCAAGCGATTCGATCTTTATCTCATCAAAGGATCGTTGCGCCTGAACGTAATCATTCATCTTCAGGTATGACCAACCCATCCCGAGTTTAGAAAGCGCCTCTATCTTAGGATCGCGCGAGCCCGACATCGCTTTAGAATAATACTCTGTCGCCGCCTGAAAGTTATCGAGATAATATTCCGATTCGCCTATATAAAAGAACAGGTAGCCCGATTTTACGGGATCCCGGCTGAAAAGGTCCAAATACGCCCGCGCGCTGTCGCGCAAGCCCTTATAATCCTTCAGGTTATACAGGCATTCCAATATCTTGAACGACGCCTCCTGCGTCTGGGCATGCTTGGGCAGTTTCTCTTCCATTTGCCGGAAATAAGCGAGGGCCTCCTTATACCGCTGCTCCTGGAACATGCACCAACCCAGAGAATAATAAGCGTTTGCCGCGTAATAAGAATCCGGATACTGAGTAACGATAGACTGATAATACGCCGCGGCTTTGGAAAAATTATTCCCGCGGAAATGAACCTCAGCCGCCCAATAATAAGCGGCATCTTTGCCATCCTTGCCGGGGCTTTGCAGCAACTCTTCGAATTTTTTAAGGGCTTCAAAGAAGCGGCTCGAATGAAAATAACACTGGCCCATCAGCAGATTGACATCGTTTTTTTTCTGCGACTCGGGATAGTTCTGGACAAAACGCTCCAGAAGGTTCAACGCGACATCATAAAATCCGTCATCGAACGCCTTTTGGGCGACAAATAAAGATTCCTCCTGCCGGGACAGGTCCTCCTGCTGCGCATGCGAACCGCCCGGACTAAACGCAAGAACGCAGCATAATATGGCGCTACAAAGCAATTTCGATGTCATAATATTCCTTGTGGACTTCATGCCGTCTTTATACAACACACCTTAATGACAGGATACCACTTCCCTATTTGGTTTTCAATACGTTTCTCAGATACTGGCCGGTTGAGGAACCCTTAACCGACATGACTTCTTCCGGGCTGCCGCAGGCTACGACAAAACCGCCTTTATCTCCCCCCTCGGGCCCCAGATCTACGATATAGTCGGCGCACTTGATAACCTCGAGATTATGTTCTATCACTATAACCGTATTACCCCTGTCGACTATCCGCTGCAAAACGGACACTAATTTATCAACGTCCGCGAAATGCAGACCCGTTGTCGGTTCATCCAGTATATACACGGTCCTGCCCGTTGCGCGCCTGCTCAACTCAGATGTTAATTTTATACGCTGCGCCTCCCCTCCCGATAACGTCGTCGCCGGCTGTCCCAGCTGGATATAACCCAGCCCGACATCGTAAAGCGTCGTAAGCATATTGCGTATCGCGGGAACATTCTGGAAAAGATCCATGGCTTCTTCCACCGTCATGTCCAGGACGTCTGCGATAGACCTGCCTTTATACCTGATCTCGAGAGTGGATTCATTAAAACGCTTTCCTTTACACACATCGCAGACAACATACACATCCGGTAAAAAATGCATTTCTATTTTTTTTATTCCGTCCCCGCCGCACGCCTCGCACCTGCCGCCTTTTACATTGAACGAAAATCGCCCGGGGCCGTAACCGCGGCTGCGGGCATCCGGGATCTTGCTGAATATGTCCCGGATCAGGCCGTACACCCCCGTATACGTCGCCGGATTCGACCGGGGCGTCCTGCCGATAGGTTCCTGGTCCACCAGGATCACTTTATCCAAAAGGCCGAGTCCCGTTATTTTTTTATGGCCTCCGGGCTTATCTTTGGCCCTGTGCAAAGAGCGCGACAACGCCTTATACAGGATATCATTGATCAAAGTGGATTTGCCGGAACCCGAAACCCCGGTCACGCACATGAATACGCCCAGGGGGAACCGCACGTCTATATTCTTAAGGTTGTGCTCTGAAGCCGCGTAGACAATGATCGCTTTATCTTTTGACCACGGCCGCCGCGCGGAAGGCACAGCTATGCTGATCTCATTGCGCAGATATTTACCCGTAAGAGATCCCGATGATTTGAGCAGTTCAGGCAGGGATCCGCTAAACATGATCTCGCCGCCGTGCCTGCCGGCCCCCGGCCCCAGGTCCACGACATAGTCGGACGAAAGCATCACCGCCGGGTCGTGCTCAACGACGATAAGGGTATTTCCCAGGTCACGCAGAGATTGAAGCGTGCTGATGAGACGGCTCGTATCGCGCGGATGCAAACCGATACTCGGTTCATCGAGTACATACAAAACGCCTACCAGCCCGGAACCGACCTGCGTGGCAAGCCTTACCCTTTGCGCCTCGCCGCCTGAAAGCGAAGCGCTTTTACGATCAAGCGCCAGATAATCCAGCCCGACGTCCACGCATAAACCCAGCCTCAGGACCACTTCCTTAAGGATCTGATGAGCGATCGCTTTCTGCCTGTCAGTCAATGATAATGTCTTGAAAAATTCGCGCGCCTTGCTGATCGAAAGATTTGTAACCTGGGATATATTCTTGCCGTTTATCGTCACGGCCAGCGCTTCCTTCTTCAGCCGGTTGCCATGGCACTCCGGGCAATCAAGGCTGGACATGTATTTCGATATCTCGGTTTTAAGATATTCGCTCTCGGAAGTGCGGAATAGCCGTTCCAGATGCGGGAGAACGCCTTCGTAGGATTTTCTGCCGTAAAGGATTTCATCGCAGCCGTACATGACAGCCTTCTGAACCGCCTTAGACAGCTTATTGAACGGCGTATCGAGATCAAACCCCAGCCGGCGGGAAAGCTCTCTGATAGTCCATTTGTAATACATAATGTACCCTCTGCCGCCGCGTCTCCACGCTTCAATAGCGCCTTCATTAATAGACTTATTTTTATCCGGGATAACCAGGTCAGGGTCGAATTCAAGTTTTATGCCCAGGCCGTTGCACGCGGGACACGCGCCGAACGGGGAATTGAATGAAAAAAGACGGGGTTCCACTTCAGGGATGCTTATACCGCATGTATTGCAGGCAAACTGCTCGCTAAAAATCTCATCGACGTTAGAACCGCCCTGGCCGCGGCTGACAATCACCATACCCTTGCCGACTTTCAGCGCCGTTTCTATGGAATCGGTCAACCGTTTTTTATTCTCGTTCTTTACGGTCAAACGATCGACAACCACTTCGATAATATGGATCTTATATTTATCGAGCTTAATTTTGGGCTGGGGTAATTCGTATACCGTGCCGTCGATACGGCAGCGCACGAACCCGGCTTTCTGGATCACGGCGAATATATCTTTATACTCGCCTTTCTTTCCTTTGATCATAGGGGCCAGGATCTGGATGGCTGTTCCGGGCGGATAGGTCAAGATCCGTTCCACGATCTCCTGGCTCGTTTGGCGCTCGATAGGCTTGCCGCACTGATAGCAGGACACCGTGCCGACGCGGCTGAACAACAACCGAAGATAGTCATAAATCTCGGTCTGGGTCCCTACGGTAGAACGAGGGTTACCGCCCGCGGTGCGCTGTTCTATGGCGATCGCCGGAGACAATCCTTCGATATAATCCACATCGGGCTTCTGCAATTGCTCAAGGAACTGCCGGGCGTAACTTGACAGGCTCTCCACGTACCGGCGCTGGCCTTCGGCATAAATGGTATCGAACGCAAGGCTGGATTTGCCCGAGCCCGATAAGCCGGTAACCACGATCAACTGGTTGCGCGGCAGGCTCAGATCGATATTCTTTAAGTTATGCTGGCGGGCGCCTTTGATAAAAATAGATTTTTCCACAATGAGTTGACCTGGGAAGGATGGGGTCAGACCCCAGAAGGGTCTGACCCCATACGTACTGTTATTTCTTAGACTTCTTCTTTTTGCCGCCTCTGACCATCTTCGCGCAAGAAACGTCGCCTTGCTTGTCAATAAAATAGAGGAATCCCTCTTTTCTCTTGATTCCGCATTTGGCTACTTTCTTGGGTTTACCACCTTTTGACTTGCCTCTTGCCATTTTCGCGCAAGAAACATCACCCTGTTTATCAAGGTAGTAAAGAAACCCCTTTTCTCTCTTAATGCCAACTTTGGTCACTTTCAATGCCATGTTTGTTCACCCCCCTTCATGGTTTAACGTTGAGGATTGGGATCATTTCCTACCCTGGAAGGATCCCGCATCATGTTCCAATCTGCACCGGATCGAGTATCTGCCTGATAAGCGCGGCAGCCGACAAAACCGCCAGATAACTGGTTTTGGGATTGTCCGGATGGATCACATTTTCGGTCCTGGAGGTGATCGTTCCAGCCTCCGATTCAACTACGATCTCATGGCTATTGCGCGTCGCGGCGGGGCTGGCCACAATACAAACCTTAGTCGCTTTGGGCCCCAGCCCGGCCAGGCTTAAAATTCCCGCGACATTTATATTTTGAGGAAAATGCTTCATCGCTTCGACCGCGCTGCCTGAAAACAACACCGTATCTTTACGGATAGAATTCAGATCGATGGAATGCGATTCGATATACGGGACAGATTTGAAAGACAACGGGGGTTTACGGGTCGTGAGGGTTACCGACTTGATACGGCCTAATTTCGACGCTTTTAACGCGTCGATCCCGGCGATGGCTCCGCTGGGGATATAAAGC
>JBAYMQ010000045.1:0-6734 GCA_041663465.1 Candidatus Omnitrophota bacterium
CCGGCCCCGCATTCCCGGCAGGATCAGACGCTAAAACTATATCCATATCCGAAGCGTCGGTACCCGGCGCGGCCACTGCCGGCGGCGATATCCGGCTGTCGCCGGGCATGCTCCTGAACTTTACCAACAGCGCTTCAACTTCCCGCGCGTGCTCGTTATCCGGATATCTTTTCAGGAATAAGGCCGCGTTGGCCTGCGCCGCTGTAAAATCATGACTGCTCGCGTACGCGTCTATCAACACATAATGCGCCTGGGGCAAAAATTTGCTGGACGGGAACTCCTTAAGAAGGATCTCGCAAATATCCGATACGCGCAGATAATTACGATCCTTCATATAGCTTAACGCCAGATAATAATAAAGCTGGTCGAGGTTCTCGGAATCGCGCTTCGCGAAACCCAGGAGAGATTCGCCTTCTCGGATAGCGTCCTTCCATTCACCCCTGAGAAAATGCTCTTTCATACCATCCAGATCCAGCGCGTAAGCGGCATGGCCGAAAAAAATAAATACCAGCGCTAAACATATAATTTTTTTCATAACTTTATTATATGAGCCCTTTTCAAAAAGGCAACGGTTCTTTTACTTCGCGGAAAGATATTCTTCGCGTTCATTGCTTCCGGCCTTAACCGGAGATACGCTTCTTTTTGCTTTTCGATATATTCTTCTGCAATTCGAGGATCAGCGAGTGCCTGCGCTCTTTCTCCTTCACAGGCACATCATCGACAAGCTGTGAAGCGGCCGTGTTAGGCCTGGGAGAATATTTGAAAATATACGCCGAATCGAACGCGACATCCTTAACCAGGTCATACGTGTCCTGAAAATCCTCTTTAGTCTCACCCGGGAATCCGACTATGATATCGGTCGTCAATAAGCCGTCCGGCACCAGGCGGCGGTACTCGCCGACAAGATCGAGATACCACTTTCGAGTGTACCCGCGGTTCATGGCCTTCAGGATACGGTCAGCCCCCGCCTGTACAGGCAAATGCAAATACTTCCTGACCTTTTCGCACGCCGCCATCGCCTTGAACAGCTTCACGGTCGTATCCTTGGGATGAGACGTAATGAAATTTATCTCTTTCAATTCAGGCAGACCATTGACCTGCGTCAAAAGATGCGCGAAATCCACGGGCTTCTCCTCGTGAAGAGTTGGAGATTGATACGAATTCACGTTCTGGCCAAGAAGCGTTACCCGTGTCACCCCGGTCATAACCGCCTCCTTGATCTCTTTAATAATATCCTGCGCCTTGCGATGCCGCACACGTCCCCTGACATACGGCACAATGCAGTAAGCGCAAAAATTGTCACAGCCTTCGGAGATAACAACGTACGCGTGGCTTTTATCATCATAAAAACCGGTATGATATATAGACTCAGGTCTGATCTCGCCTTCGGTCTCCCAGATCTTCAAACCCAAAAGATCAGAATAGGCGCTTGCGCCCTTGCTCTCGATGATCCGCTTAAGAATACCAGGTATTTTCGCCAGATCCGCGGGCCCCACCACAAAATCAACATCACTCGAACGGTCGAAAGCCTGCTGCTGATAATTCTGAGCCATGCATCCGATCAAGCCGATGACCGGCCTTTTCTTCTTTGCGTTCCTCGCCAGCTTCGAGATCCTTCCGATCTCCGACCACACCTTGTCTTCCGCATGCTGGCGGACCGCGCACGTATTGAAGATCACCGCATCCGCGCCCGCGAAATCATCGCACAACGCAAAACCGTCCCGTTTCAGAAGCCCCGCGACAACCTCCGAGTCGCGCACATTCATCTGACAACCGAAAGTTTTGATATAAGCTTTCGGCTGCCGCTCCGAATCCGGGTCAGAAAAACGTTCCGCTTTTTTTAATTGTTTCACTTCTTTTCCTTTGTCTCGGCAAGAATACTGTTGATCATCCGCTCCAGCAGCGCGTTGAACTGCACCGGGTCTTCCAGCATGATGAAATGGCCGTGTCCTTTCATCAACGCCATCTCATATGACGGCACAAGCTTTTTATTGCCGTCTACATTGGTCGGCCACAAGTCGGCGTTGACACTTTTCAGCGGTACTGCCAAACCTTTGATCAGCTCCGGATCCGACACCTTGAAATACTCCTTCATCGAGCTCAACGCCACCTCCTGCGGAGCCGATGACATATCCAGGGCGATCGCGTCGACCAGAGCTTTATCGGCGTTGGCCGGGAACATGCTGCGGACAAAGTCCTGCACCTTCGGCACAAAATTCGCGGCGATCGGCTCATAAATACTGTTTTTCACTTCATCCGGATACACCATGCCCAGGTTCTCAAGGGTATCGACCCCGACCAGGCCGATCACCCTTTCAGGCGCGATCTTAGCCGCATACAATATAACCTCTCCTCCCATGGAATGCCCGACCAGCACCGCCCGCTTCACATCGAGCTGCCGCAATACCGCAGCCACATCCTGGCCAAACGCTTCCGTGGCATAGACCTGCCTGCCGAAACCGGAATTTCCGTGGCCGGCCAGATCGACTGTAATTACCCGGTATTTCTTCGAGAAATACGGAATTTGATTGTACCAATAACGGCTGTCGCAACTCCACCCGTGCACAAAAACCACAGCCGGACCAGTTGCCGGGCCGTACACCGCACAGGCGATCGTCACGTTATCCGCGGAAACAACATTGGCAATCGGAGACGTACGCGCAAGAGGCTCACAGCCGCATGCGCACAAAACAATAACAAGAACCGTAATAATATTACGAGTTAACCTTACCATTTGCGTTACCTCCTTATTTTAAAAATCGGGAGTATGGATGAATACTTTTTATTGTACGGAGAACCCGCCATCTATCACTAATTCAGCGCCTGTCACATACTGAGAATCATCCGAAGCCAAATAAAGAATACCCTGGGCTATTTCCTGCGCCGTGGCCATCCGTTTTAACGGCACGTTCGTTGCCATTAATTCCTTGGCGTTCTCATCACCCCCATGGCTCTTAGAAAAATCGTTCCACCAATTCGATTTCTGCCAGATCGGAGTATCAACGGCTCCGGGATGCACCGAATTGATCCTGATGCCGTCGCCGGCCGCGGCTGATTCCAGCGCAGCCGACTTTGTAAGAAGGCGTATTCCGGCTTTGCTGGCGCAATATGCCGAGGCGCCGGGCGAAGCTACAATGCCGGAAGCAGAGGACACATTAACGATAGATCCTCCCCGGCCGCCCTTCCTGATCGCTCCAAGAGAATATTTTAATCCAAGGAAAACACTGTCCAGATTGATCTTCATTACATTTTGCCATTCAGCGTAGGACATATCTACAATGGACTTCGCAAATCCGATACCGGCATTATTAACCAGAATATCCAATTTATTATACACTCGCACGGTTTCAGCTATGAGCGCCTTCCAGGAATCTTCGTTTACCACGTCATGCTCGACAAATCTACAAATACCACCTTGCTCGATAATCGACTTACAGACACGGCTTCCATTCTCTGTATCTATATCAGCAATTATTACCGAACATCCTTCTTTCGCGAAAAGAAATGCCGTCGCTTCACCGATTCCCGAAGCGCCGCCAGTAATAACGCCGGTTTTGCCCGCCAATCTATTCATTTTCTCTCCTTTTCACGAATAACACCACTGGTTTTCGACTTAACCTACTAAAGTAGTCCTTGAGATCTTAAAACATTTTCAACGATTGCCCTTGCGATTCTGCCGGAAGGTTTTTCGCCGAAGGTGGCCATCGGCCAGCCGCAGGTGCAGACAAAAACTTCTTTCATGCTATTACCTCAAAAGCATCCTTAACATCCATCCCCACGGTAATACCTAAAGCTTTTGCTTTCGAATTAACTTTGGTGATTTTTCTGTCCGGGAAACGCTCTAAATTACCTATAGGATTATCCGGCGTACTCTCCACTATGGCAGCCGCCCCTCCGAAAACATCAATAGCATCCAGATCAAAAACGCCGCATGTTAAAAACGCCTTTTTGCCTGCGACCAGGAGAATGCTGAAATTCGACCATTTAACCTGCGCCCCTTCAACTAAACCATTTTTGGTCCGATATGCTTTTACGTTAATATCCATACACGCCCCTTTCCGGGATGGCACCGCTTTGGCGTTACACTATAGATAGTCCTGTCTTGGCGGGCTAAAAAAATCCAATACTTCACCAGGCTCCACGATTTCAATTCGATGTTCAATGCCGCGGGGAATGGAGTAGGAATCGCCCTGACCTATTTTATAAGCGACATTTGCAATGATAATAGTATACTTCCCGGAGATGACATATCCGCTTTGCTCATTAGGATGTTTATGCGACGGAGGTTTATCATCTTTCTTGTAGAGCATTTTAGTTACCATCGATTCCGGTCCATGCGATAGCAAAACAAAATCGACTCCCAGAAAGCTTCTTCTCTGCGCCTCATTCGATTTAACGATCATACAGCCCTCCCGCATAACATCCTATACAAAACAAACCTTCGACGCGTAACGATTTTACCCGTTATGTCCGTGACGATCTCTTCTTCCTGGGCTTAGGGGCCGGCAGCCCATTCGCGGTAATTCTTGCCAGATCGCTGATCCATTCCCGGTCTTCGAACTTGTCTTCGATATAAAAACTCGGTTTTGCTCCGGGATACGCCGGCGCCTCGACAACATTCCCGATAAAAGCCCTGCCGGCGTCAGTAACCTTAACATACAGCGAATCATCACAAATAAGAGCTATGACCTTGCCGTCGCAATATACGGCGTACTCGCCAAACATTTTCCTATACGTAATGTCCCCGGCCTCTTTCATCTGATCGGCTATAAACTCTACGAACGATAAATCGGATGACATGTTTATCTTTCAGCTATGACGAGCATCTCAAAATCCCCGGTCGTCAGCTTATCGTTTCTTGAGTACGCTCCGAGCTTAGCCCCGAAAATATCGATCTTTTTATACCCCAGCGACTTTAAAAGCCACGTGAGTTCACTCGGCACATAGTAGCGCTCGTTACAGGTTAATTCCTTTTTAATTCCCGCGTCGTCCTCGAACACCACGGTGTTGTGGTCCCGGAACGTCATCAGATCGAAAGAACAATTTTTACAGGCTGAATTGCCTTCTTTGGCCGCGGACTCATAAAATTCTTTGACGGAATGAAAAAGCGGGAATAACCCGTTCAATGTCGTGAATATAAACTTGCCCTTGTCCTTCAACGCCTTTGTCGCGTTCTTTAATATTTCAAAATTCATCTCATCCGTTTCCATTAAAGAAAACCCGCCTTCACAGAGCATGATCGCGGCATCGAATTCGCCATTAAACGGAAGATTCCTCGCGTCGTGTTTTTGAAAGTCTATTTTTAAATTTAATTGTCTGGCTTTTTCTTTTGCGTAATCAAGCTGAGAGTCCGATAGATCTATCCCCGTAACCTGATAGCCTCTTTTAGTAAGCTCAATCGAATGCCTCCCGGTTCCGCATCCGACATCAATAACCTTTAGCGATTTATTGCGGCCCAACTCTTGCTCTATAAAATCGCATTCCCCGGGTGTTCCTTGGACATAACACTCCTTGTCATACTTCCGCGCGTAATTTTCAAATAACGATTCGTACCATTGTTTCATCATGGTTCTTCTCCTTAATCTTATAACCCTTCCGCCGCTCCCTATCCACCCTCGTCATCGATCATAAACCGGCATAAATCGGGTTTTTGAAGAAGACTGCTGTAGTAAAACACGACGCAAGAACCCGCTCCGGATGTTTCACACGTATTACATTCATTCCGGAATATCTCACGGTTTGTCCCGCGCTTATACGCCCCTATCGCGATATAAACCTTACTAAAATCCTTCACTTTGGCCTTGATCTGCGTTATCCATCGCCCATATTCTTCCGTATCCGTAGAATAGTTCATGACAGTGACAAAATCCACAATACCTTCATCTATCCACATCGGCCAATCCTGGAACGCTTCGTATAATGCCCGCGAATACGGCATACATCCTGTTGCTGAGACCCGGATACCGGGACGGATCACCCGGGCCTTGAGGATAAGCTCTTTTAAAAGGTCAGTGACCTGATCACGTTTCCAATCCCGCCATTCCTCGCTCGCGTCATCGATCTCAACTATGCCGCTCGCTTTTTTGAACCGTTCGGCGTTGATCTCCGTATAACCATAATGAGGATCCGTGTCAGGATAACGGATATAATCGAATTGAAGCCCGTCGATAGCGGGATAAGCCTGCAGGACTTCCCCGATAAGATCCGAGAGTTCTTTATGTACCCGCGGATCTCCCGGTTCCAGGAAGTACTGTTTATCTATCTTATAATCCTCAATCGCCGTTTTCTTCTTCGTATTCCTGGTCAATATCCCAGGGCCGTATTTTTTAAGGAGCGTCGCGTTTTGATTCGCGCCAAGACTAAGAATATTAAGCCAGCCATGCACTTCGATCCCTTTACGATGAGCTTCTTTTATAAGAAGCGCGACAGGGTCTTCGCCTACGGCCTTCAGAGCGGCCTTGCCAGGGAACGGATCACCGACGTTCGAAGGGAACCACGCTAAATTGGCTTTATATACCTGCACAAAAATTATCTTGACCCGGGATTTGTCCGCAAAATCAATAAGCCTGTGGATATCCGATCTGCTTGAATATATACCGGGATCTCCGTCAGCCGTAACAAAAAGCCCCCGGACCTGCCCAACTTTCTGCCCCGGGAAAACGGACGTCGTTTCCCCTCCCGCTGGAGACGAAGAAACAAAAAAAACGCACAGAAGAAACAACGCTATCCGCGCA
>JBAYMQ010000046.1:0-6699 GCA_041663465.1 Candidatus Omnitrophota bacterium
CATCCTGTTCCTATGGAAGTTCTTATGGAAGAGACGCGGTTAGACATTATTCAGCTTTCAGGCATACTTCTCGGGCTTCAGCTTAAAGGGTTGATTACGCAGGCTGCTGCCGGTATCTATATAAGGAGTCCTAATGCACGCTAAGAATTTGATAATCGTGGAATCCCCGACCAAAGCCAAGACCATAGGCAAAATAATGGGGAAAGATTTTGTCGTGCTTTCTTCGATGGGGCATTTAGTCGACCTTCCCCGGAGTAAGCTTGGAGTCGACATTGATAACGGGTTTGAACCGTCTTATACGGTTATTAAAGGCAGAAGCAAAGTCATTGCCGCGTTAAAGAAGGAAGCGAAAACCGCCGAAACCATTTATATGGCTACCGATCCGGACCGCGAAGGCGAGGCAATCGGCTGGCAGATAAAAGACCGGTATTTTAAAGATAAGAAGGTCCTGCGTGTTAATTTTCATGAGATCACGCAGGACGCGGTGCGCGCGGCGTTCACGCATCCGCGCGCTTTTGATGAAAACATGATAGAGGCGCAGGTCAGCCGCAGGATCCTGGATCGCATCGTAGGTTATTTCCTGAGCCCTTTATTGTGGAAAAAGATCGCGCGCGGCTTAAGCGCCGGACGCGTGCAATCCGTGGCGTTGCGTTTGATCGTAGAACGCGAACGGGCGATCCAGGGATTTTCCGCCCAGGAATATTGGGAGATTGAGGCCCAACTCAGCGCGTCCAATACCCCGCTGCGGGAAGGGGCGGGAGTTTTTAAGGCGAAGCTGGACAAGATAGACGGCGTTAAGGCTGAGATCAAGGATCAGGCGGCCTTGGACGCTCTCGTGGCCGACATCCGGACCAAGGGCTTCGCGGTCCGGCAGATTAAGCAGATAGAGAAAAAGAGAAATCCGTCGGCTCCGTTCATAACCAGCACGCTGCAGCAGGAGGCGTTCAATAAGCTCAAATTTAACGCGGTCAAGACTATGATGATAGCCCAGCAGCTTTATGAAGGCATAGACATAGGCGAGGAATCCCCTGTCGGGCTTATAACTTATATGCGTACGGATTCGACCAATATCGCCGCAGACGCCATCAGCCAGGCCCGCGGTTTTATCGCGGAAAAATTCGGGCCCGAATATGTGCCGGAGAAACCCCCGGTGTATAAGACAAAAAAATTCGCCCAGGAAGCGCATGAAGCGATACGTCCGTCGCTCATAAAGCAGCCGTTGGATACATTAAGGAAATATCTTACCGATGAGCAGTTCCGCGTCTACGAACTTATTTATAACCGTTTTATAGCCTGCCAGATGTCCCCGAGCAGGCATCTTGCCACCACAATAGAGATCGCCGCCGACAGGTATCTATTTACGGCCTCAGGCAGCAAAGAAGTATTCGACGGTTTTTCCGCGGTATACAAAGAGGACCCCGAGGAAGAGAAGCCTAATGGGATACCCGCGCTTGAAAAGGATCAGGCGCTGGAACTGGCTGCGTTAGTCCCCTCGCAGCATTTTACTAAGCCTCCGCCGAGGTTCTCGGACAGTTCGTTGATCAAAATCCTTGAGGAAGAGGGTATTGGAAGGCCTTCTACTTACGCCCCGATCATATCGACGTTGATCAATCGCGGATATATCCATCGGATGAAAGGATATTTGAATCCGAGCGAACTGGGGTTCAAGGTCGCCGACATGCTCGTGCAGTATTTCCCCGACATCATCGATATGAAATTCACCGCTTACATGGAAGAGGAATTGGACGAGATAGCCGAGGGGAAACTGGGGCGCATGAAGGTGTTGACCGATTTTTATACGCCGTTCAAGGTAAGCCTGGAATTCGCGCAGGGCAATATCGTTAAGGAAGTTATCGCGACCAATGAAGTATGCGCGACATGCGGCAAGCCGATGATCGTCAAATGGGGAAGAAAGGGCAAATTCTTAAGCTGTTCAGGTTTCCCGGAATGCAAGTTTTCCAGATCTATTACGACCGGTATCGCCTGCCCGCAGCCCGGTTGTACGGGTGAATTGATAGAACGCCGTTCCCGCAGGGGCATGTTTTACGGATGTACCAAATATCCACAGTGCACGTATACGTCCAGATCCTTGCCTGATAAACCTGAAGACAGGGTGGACGCGGTCCCGCAGGAGTAACCATCATGGAACGGTTTGTTGAAAAGTTCATCAGGTACCTTGAAATAGAGAAGAACTATTCTCCGCACACGATCTTGAATTATAAGCTTGACCTGGAAGAGTTCCAGAAGTTCCTTGGGGAACATCCGATAGAGAAAGTGGATTATCTGGGCGTGCGCAAGTATCTCGCTATCATGAAGGAAAAGGGCCTTCAATCCAGGAGCGTCGCGCGCAAGCTTTCATCTTTGCGCACGTTCTTCAGGTTTTTGACGCGCGAAGGTTTCATTAAGGCTAATCCTATCGTCAGCATTCTCAGCCCTAAACTTGATAAGCACCTGCCGCAGTTCCTGACAGAGGAAGAAACCGCCCGGCTTATCGAATCAAGCATCCCTAAGACTTTGCCAGGGATGAGGGACAGGGCTATATTGGAAACTTTCTATTCTACCGGTATCCGGATCAGCGAATTGGTAGGATTGAATCTTGACGATGTCGATGTGATCAGCGGGATCGTTAAAGTGCGGGGTAAAGGCAAGAAAGAGCGGATCGTGCCGATCGGCGACCGGGCTATAGGCGCTATCCGTGTTTATCTCGAAAAACGGGATACTCAGACCGATGCTCTTTTCCTGAACCCGAGCATGCGCCGTATCAGCGACAGGGGGGTGCGCTACATGTTCAAAAAATATATCCTTCGCGCGGGCATGAAGCAGGGCGTGTCCCCGCATACCCTGCGCCATTCATTCGCCACGCATTTATTGAATCGGGGAGCGGATCTGCGCACGGTACAGGAACTTCTGGGCCACGCGAATCTGGGAACGACACAGATATATACTCATTTGACAACCGAGCGCCTTAAGAATGTATACGACAAAGCGCACCCGCGCGCATAGACTGGAATAACGCATGGTCATATTCTATGATCTGATCAACGTGTTGTTTATTATTCTGTATCTGCCGGCATTCTTATTTAAAAAGAAGATGCATCCCGGATTCGGTTTGCGCCTGGGAATGTACCCAAAGAGGATCCGCTTCTTCGGGCCGGTTTGGATCCACGCGGTTTCCGTGGGGGAAATGACCAACATGCGGCGTCTTTTTACCGGGCTTACGGCATTGTTGCCCGATAAGCAATTTGTGCTTTCTACCGTGACCCCGACAGGCAATACGATCGCAGCGGGTATCGCCCGCAAAAATGATGTTGTGACATATCTGCCTCTTGATATAAGCGGAATCGTACGCGGAGTCCTTGACCGCGTAAACCCTTGTTTTTTTATCATAGCGGAAACAGAATTCTGGCCGAATTTGCTTTCCTGTCTTCATAGGAGGGGCGTTCCGGTTGTTATTGTCAACGGCCGTATATCGGATAGGTCGATAACCGGGTATATGCGTTTCCGTTGGCTGCTGGCGCCTTTGTTGCGCACGGTTACGCTTTTGTGCATGCAGACGCAGGCGGACGCGGAGAGGGTGATCCGTCTCGGAGCCCGTAGTGAATCCGTGAAAGTGACAGGGAACATGAAATTCGATCAGCGCGTCCAGATCCCGCCTTCGCGGGACGGCAATGGTGTTGCGCGGTTAGGCCTTCAGCCGCGCGAGAAATTATGGGTGGCGGGCAGCACGCATCCCGGAGAAGAAGATCAGGTGATGGTTGCTTATAAGGAATTATCGGCACAGTACCCGTTTGTGCGTCTTTTGATCGCGCCCCGGCATCCTCAGCGCGCCGGAGATCTGGAATCCTGTATCCGCCGGCACGGGTTCGAGCCGGTACGCGTGACGCGGATTAAAGCGTCCTCGCCCCCGGCATACGGCGTGTTCATACTTGATACTATAGGAGAGTTGCGCGCGTATTACGCGCTCGCGGACATGGTCTTTGTAGGCGGGAGCCTGGTCAAGCACGGCGGGCAGAACTTTCTGGAGCCGGCGTTCCTCGGCAAACCGGTTATGGTCGGCCCCCACCTTTTCAACTTTCGTGATATCGCCGGCCAATTCCTTGAACGGCGCGCCATGGTCCTGGTGCACAATGCCAATGAAATGGCCCAGGCAGCCAAAACTTTGCTTACTGACGCGCAGGAAGTGGAAGGTCTGGTGCGGCGGGCTCAGGATCTGATACGGCAGAACGTGGGCGCGACGGAGCGTAACCTCTCCTATATAAAAGAATTCATAAGAATGGGTCAATCGTGATACAATAATGCTTTAAGGAAAGGGTTGTATAAAAACATGCTTGAAATAAAATCGCGGCGGGTAAAAACTGTGATCATTCTTGAGTTATCCGGCACTATAGATATCGATTCAGCCAATCTTATCGAGCGGGTAGGGACGACCATTCAGGATGGGTACCGCGATATCATATGCGACCTTGGCAGCGTGAACCTCATCGATTATTCCGGGTTGTCCGCGCTTGCGCTTACCTATAAAAATGTAGTCAACCATAAAGGCAGGATGGCGTTTGTCAACGTGCCGCCGCATGTCACCAAAACATTTAATCTGGTATGTTTGGATAAGGTGTTTGAGATATACGCCGACGAGCAGACAGCGCTCAAAAAGCTGGACGAATCTGCTTCGTTGTCGGATATCCAGAAGAAGCAATTGCGGCGCCGCTTCAAACGCCTGCCGCTCGATATTGAGATCCAATTCAGATCAAGCCATGATAAGGAGTACCGTCATGGCAAAGTCCTGAACCTTAGCGCCATAGGTTTGCTTGTATTCGCCGAAGAAACCTATCGTATCGGAGAGATCCTCGATGTGATCGTCTCGCTTGTGCCGGTGGCTTCCGCCGTGCAGGTAAAAGCAAAAGTGGTATGGCTCGTGCAGAAAGAGATCCAGCCGCAGTTGTATCCGGCTATGGGTCTTGAATTCCATCATATCGATAGCGCAACGCAGGAAAAGGTGTTGCAGTTTGTTGAAAGGAATCTGCCTCTTGATAGCGAGGTTTGATCCGGGGTCATCCAGTCCGGGCTTTGGGATCAACTCCCGGGGCCCTTTTTATTTATTGATTTTATGCGAACATTAAAAGAAAAGCCCAAGGCGGTAATTTTCGACATGGACGGCGTTATCGTGGACTCGATGCCTTATCATTTCCTGGCATGGTACGAGGCGTTGCGGCCCTATGGCGTGCGGGTATCATGTTTCGAGGTATATAGCCGGGAAGGCGAACGGTGGGATAAGTCGCTTAAAGATTTTTTGCGCATGGGGAATTTAAAGCCTACCCCCGGCCTGATGCGGGAGGTTTTCGCGTCCAGGCAAAAAATATTCAAGAAATATTTCAAGCGGTTCATTTTTAAAGGGGTTGAAGAATTCCTGCGTTGCCTTAAAGGCAAAGGATATCGTTTGGGGCTGGTGACAGGGACTCCGCACGCGCAGGTTATCCGGATACTGCCGGCATCTATACGGAGCTTGTTCGATTGCATGGTTTGCGGCGATCAGGTCCGCAACGGTAAACCTCATCCGGAACCCTATATGAAGGCCGGCAGGTTATTGAAACTGGCGGTTCATGAATGCGCGGTAGTGGAAAACGCGCCTTACGGTATAGAGTCCGCGCAGCGCGCTGGAATGTTCTGTATCGCTGTAACTACGAGCTTGCCTTCCGTGTATCTATCTAAGGCCGATCGTATCGTTGACCGGCTTGAGGATATCCCTGTTTTTTTTGAAAAATCCTGTAATCGTAAAAAGTCGAAGGAGGAGAAATGAGGGCATTGATCGTTTTCTCGTGCATGCTGGCTATCTGTCTGACCGCGACGCGGGCGTTTTGTCATTCACCGCAAGATATGGTTATATCGGTCTCCGGAGAGAATATCGATGTTATCGTGACGCATCCCGTTTCCGATCCAACGAGCCATTTTGTTAAAACCATTAAAGTCAGCCTGAACGGTGTCCTTCTGATAGAACAGACTTTTTTTCTGCAATCCGGCAATGAACAGCGCGCCCGGTATAATATCCCCGGATTGAAAAAATCCGAGAGCGTGACCGTTGCGGCGTACTGTTCAATATCGGGTTCTTTGATCAGGAACTCCCAGGCCGAATAGGCGCATTCTTTATCCTATAACATGCTATAATATCCGTATGGATAAGACCCGCGTATTGATTGTTGTGAATCCGGTGTTGTTTATCGCGGCCTGCGTGCAGGCGGCGACAGGTTTGGCTTTTATGCTGGCAGATAGCCGGCTCTTTTATAACATTCACCGCTATAACGGAATATTCTTGTCCGTTATGATCGTCGTCCATCTCGCGCTGAATTGGGGATGGGTGAAATCCTTTGTGTTGTCCGGCAGGAGGTGAACGTGGTGAAAAGCATCCGGAAAACTATCATCGGTATCGGCGGCATGCATTGCGCAAGCTGCGCGGTCAACGTGGAGAAACAGCTGGCCTCGCTTCGCGGTGTTGTAGAAGCCAGGGTTAATTTCGCCACAGGTGAGGCGTCGGTAAGCTTTGATCCCGGCGTCGTGGATATAAAAAAACTTTTTCAGGCGGTCTCTGCCGCAGGATATAAACCGTCCGGTTCAGAGGGCGCCGGTCCATTCGGAGTCCAGGACGCGGAACGTCAGCGTCTGCAGCGTTCTTTAAAGATCCGCTTCCTGATTTCTTTGTGTTTCGGC
>JBAYMQ010000047.1:0-6681 GCA_041663465.1 Candidatus Omnitrophota bacterium
AAAGCCGCGAAGCTTTGGAATGTGGCTGATATGCATTCTCTTGAAACCATGGAGCTGAAACATCATACTCAGCAGGCGTTACGCGCCAAAGAATTCTATAAGAAGGATCGTGAATATATCGTCAAAGACGGCCAGGTTATAATTGTCGATGAGTTCACCGGGCGGCTCATGCCCGGAAGGAGATGGTCGGACGGTCTCCACCAGGCCATCGAATCAAAAGAAGGCATGAAGATAGAACAGGAGAACCAGACGCTTGCCACGATTACGTTCCAGAACTATTTTCGCATGTATGAGAAGCTGGCGGGTATGACTGGCACCGCGTTTACCGAGGCGAACGAGTTTAAATCCATTTATAAACTTGATGTGGTCGTTATGCCTACGAACCGCCCGCTCGTGCGGATCAATAGCCCGGATATGGTGTATAAAACGGAAAAAGAAAAATTCAACGCGGTTGTCGAAGAGATCTCTAATCTGCATAAAGAGGGGCGTCCGGTGTTGGTGGGTACGATTTCTATCGACCGGTCGGAACTGCTGGGAGAGCTTTTAAAACGCCGCGGCGTCCCGCATCAAGTGCTGAATGCGAAATTTCACGAGATGGAGGCGCAGATCGTGGCCCAGGCGGGCAGGTTTCAGGGCGTTACCATTGCCACGAATATGGCCGGCCGAGGCACCGACATACTTCTTGGCGGGAATGCGGAGGCAAAAGCTAAAAACCTGATAGCCCAGAAGGTCTCTCAGGATGATCCGGCGTACGCCGAAGAATATAAGAAGACACTTGAGCGGTTCAAAAAGGAAACCCTGGCGGAACACGATAAAGTCGTTCAGCTGGGAGGTTTGCATGTGCTCGGTACCGAGCGCCATGAAGCGCGGCGTATCGACAATCAGTTGCGCGGCCGTTGCGGCCGCCAGGGCGATCCCGGATCGTCGCGGTTTTATGTGTCGCTGGAGGACGATCTTATGCGGTTGTTCGGTTCTGATCGTCTTGCCGGCATGATGACGACCCTTGGCCTTGAAGAAGGCCAGGTCATAGACCATCCCTGGGTTAGCAAGTCCATCGAAGTCGCGCAGCGCCGCGTCGAGCAGCATAATTTCGAGATACGTAAACAATTGCTTGAATACGATAATGTCATGAATAAGCAGCGCGAGGTGATCTATACCCAGCGCCGTTCCGTACTTGAGGGCGTGTCCCTGAAAGAGGAAATTCTTGGTATTGTGGAGCGGTCGATCGATGGGTATCTCCAGTCTGCGGTTCAGCCCGGCGGGCAGGAGTATGGCGAAGTTCAGGCTCAGGAACTGTGCAACTTGTTGTGCGCAAAATTCGGATTGGATATCAGGTCCGAAGAAATGAAAGGCAAAACCGCGGATGTTATCAAAGAAAAATTGATGGCAGATGTTGTCGCCGGTTATGAAGCAAAGGAAGCAACAGCCGGCGCGGACGCGATCAGGTATATGGAGCGCATGGTGTTCCTGCAGGTCATAGATACTAAATGGAAAGATCATCTCTACGCGATGGATAAATTGCGCGAAGGCATCGGTCTGCGCGCGTACGGCCACCGCGACCCGCTCATAGAATACAAGAATGAAGCGTTTACTAATTTCAGCCAGATGATCTCCGGTATCGAAGATGAGGCTGTGGAGGTCCTGTTGAAGCTGCAGCCGGAACGCAGGCCGCAGCGTGTTAAAACTGTATTCGATGTCAGCGATCAGCACATGGTCCATCCTCAGGCTCAAAGACTTGAAGCGGCGCAGTCCCGGGATCCCGGGGAGGCCCAGGCGGGCCGCCGGCACCAGGCAGGCGGTGCGGCGCCCGGTGCCGACAGCGCGCATCCGCGGGTCGGACGTAACGATCCGTGCCCCTGCGGGTCGGGTAAAAAATATAAAAAATGCCACGGACAGTGAAGTCGCGCGCCACACGGCCGTGGCGCCTTTCGAGAAAAAGCCTTATCCTGTCGTGCTTATCATCTGTTCTTCTAGCTGTTTCATTCCCACCGTGTAATTTCGAATTCTTGGCATGGGCGGCATTCGTCCCGTTGTTTTTCGCTTTGGAAAAAACAAGCGGGATCCAGGCGTTCGCGTTGTCGTTGATCAGCGGAGCGGTTTTTTGGCTCGGCACTCTTTATTGGCTCGCGCATGTTACGGCCGCAGGCATGCTGGTCCTGGTTCTGTATCTGGCGTTTTATTGGGGCATTTTCGGATTTGTCATTTCCAGGCGGGGTCTTCCCTGCCGGTGCCCGGCTGTCTTTTTTATTCCCGCGGTTTGGGTGCTTCTTGAGTATATCCGCAGTTATTGCTTCACCGGCTTCCCCTGGGCTCTTTTGGCTTATAGCCAGTCGCATACTCTTGCCGCGATCCAAGTCGCAGATATTACAGGCGCCTGGGGTGTATCATTCCTTGTAATGATGGCCAATGCGGCCATATATGTTTTGTGGAAACATGTACAATGCGGCCCGTCAATAAGAAAGGGGCCGGTTGTCGCCGCAGGTTGTATATTATTGTGCGTGTATCTTTACGGGGTCGTCCGGTTGCATCCTGGAGCTTGTAATCCCGGCGCGGGCAGCAATCATGTCAAGGTGTCCGTGATCCAGGGGAATATACCTCAGGAATTGAAATGGGATCAATACTCCCGGGAGAATATCATGCTGCGGTATATTTCTCTTTCTCGGGAAGCGGCCGGAGACGGCCCGGATCTGATCGTTTGGCCCGAAGCCGCTGTTCCCGCTATCTTGGATCGCGGGTCGGCGTATGGCGGCTATTTACGGGAATTTGTAAATTCTTCCCGCGTGAGTTTATTGACCGGCGCGGTAACCAGCCGTCAAGCGCAATATTACAATAGCGCGGTATTGCTGCAGCCCGATGCGGGTGTCGCGATTTATGACAAAATACATTTGGTCCCGTTTGGCGAATATATCCCTTTGCGGCCGGTTTTAGGTTTTCTGGAAACGATCGCGCCTATAGGCGAGATCCGGCGGGGATCGGAGTACCGCGTATTTCAGCTCGGCGCGCCCGGCCGCATGCCGCGGCCGGCTTTTTCAACCCTTATTTGTTTCGAAGACGCGTTCCCTGAGATATCCCGCCGTTTTGTGAATGCCGGCGCGCGATTTCTTGTTACCGTGACCAATGACGCGTGGTATCAGCGGACCTCTGCGCCGTATCAGCATTTTCAAGCGTCAGTGTTCCGGGCGGTGGAGAACAGGGTGTGGATGGCGCGCAGCGCCAATACGGGCGTGTCCGGATTTATACGGCCTGACGGCGTTATCGAGGGTTTGGTGAGCGGCCCTGAGGGCAAGACGATTTTTGTGCCGGGGTATTCTACGCGGGAAATAGGGTTATCCGCCTGCGCGGTTACGGCGTATACGAAATTCGGAGATTGGTTTATCGCGGCGGCGCTGCTTATGATATTGCTTTGTGCCCCGGGCTTCCGTGGGCTTCCAGGTGGACAACAACATCAGTGACCCCCGGTACATCCTTTTTGATAGCTTCTTCTATGGCGGAGCTGATTTTATGCGCTTGCTCCATGGGCATGCGCCCTTCGACCGAGACGCATAGATCCACATGGATATCGTCCTCCCTGCCGCGCGTGCGTACCCTCCGGCAGGTTTTTACTCCCGGGATATTCGTTGTTATGTCCGATAGCGTTTGCGCGTCGACGTTCGCGGCGCTGTCGCATAGGACGAGAGAGCTCTTTTTAATAATATCCCAGCCGGAATGCGCGATAAACAGGGAAATGACAATTGTGATGGCCGGGTCTATGGCGGGGAATCCGAGTTTTGTTACGATCAGCGCGGCAATGACGGACACGGATGTGAACAGGTCCGCTTGGGTGTGGAGTGAGTCCGAAACAAGAAGGTCGCTTTTTAAAGCCTTCCCTTTGGCGTATTCGTAACGCACGACGAATACATTTATCGCGAGGGTGGCAAGCATTACTATGAAGCTGGCAAAATCTATCCGCGGCATCCCGGGATGCAGGATGCGCAGTATGCCTTCTTTAAAAAGATTGAAAGCCAGGATGAATAAGAGTCCCGCGATGCCCATGGCGAAAAGGGTTTCATATTTGCGGTGGCCGTAGGGATGTTGTTTATTTTCGGGCCGGCCGGCGAAATAGATGCCGATAAGGCTGATAATATTGCCCGCGCCGTCAGAAAGGGAGTGAAATCCGTCGGCTGTCATGCTGGTGAAGTTCGTGGCCAGCCCGTATACGATCTTGGCCGCTGCTACCAGCCAGTTCAGTAGAAGTATGGCAATAAGTATCCGGCGGATCAGCTTGTAATGCTCTTGTATGCCATCGGGATTCATACGCATATTATAATCGCGGCTGATTGGTTTGACAATGACTATCTGCCTATGTTACAATACATCCCGTAATAAAGCAAGGAGGCGCGTATGCTTGAGTTCCTGCCGGTGAAGGTGCGCACGTTCGATGGTATCAACGTGATCATAGGCCAGAGCCATTTTATAAAGACCGTTGAGGATCTTTATGAGGTTCTGGTGGGGAGTATTCCGCAGATCAAATTTGGTCTGGCGTTCGTGGAATCATCAGGCGCGTGTAAGGTTCGCAGTGAAGGCACCGATCCCGTCCTCAAAACTTTGGCCGCCGAAAACGCGTTGAGCATAGGCGCCGGTCATAGTTTTATCATTATGCTTAAAGAATCTTATCCGATCAATGTGCTTAACGCCATAAAAGCTGTGCCTGAAGTTTGTTCCATTTATTGCGCCTCGGCTAATCCTATAGAGGTGATTGTGGCTCAGACGGACACGGGCCGCGGGATCATGGGGGTTATCGATGGCTCAAAGCCGAAAGGCATTGAGAATAATGAAGATATAACATGGCGCAAGGAATTCCTGCGCGCAATTGGTTATAAGCTGCGTGAAAATACTGCGTGAAAAACACTTGAAATTTTACCCAAATTCCTGTATAATAACGGACTAGAGCGTAATGTTGCCTAAAAAAATACAACGGTCATTCCAGTATAGCGCTGGATTCGGATTTTTTGTCTGCAGTTCTTTGATATTGCGATTTCTGCCCCAAGCAGTGCTTTATGAGATCGCCAACGCGTTCGCGATCCTGATATATTGCCTGGGAGGGAATTTAAAGAAAGTCGCTTTGCAGAATCTCAACGCCGCTTTTGGCGGAGAGAAAAGCAAAGCGGAGAAGATCCGGATCGCCCGTGAATGCTTTATTTCCATAGCTAAATCAGCGGTTGAGCTGGTGGCTATTGTCGGCAAGTCGCCGGACTTCTTAAAAGGCCGGTACGAACTGGTCAATAAGGAGCATCTGGATAAAGCGCTTGCCAAAGGGAAGGGCGTTATACTGGTCAGCGCTCATTTTGGGAATTTCCCGGTCATGGTCGCCAGGCTGGCCTGTGAAGGTTATAAAGCAGGAGCCATCATGCGGCCGTTGAAATATGAGCGATTTGAGCGGTTCCTTGCCGCGGAGCGCGACCGGTTCAAGATCCATACTATCAAAAGCATTCCCCGTAAGGAATGCGTCGCTCAAACGATCCGCAGTCTGCGTAATAATGAGGTTATATTCCTGCCGCTTGACCAGAATTTCGGTACTGGCGGGGTATTTGTAGATTTCTTCGGAAGTAAAGCCGCTACGGCGACCGGGCCGGTAGTTTTCGCTCAGCGTACGCACGCAGCGCTCGTGCCGTGTTTTATAATCAGGCAGAAGGACAATCGCCACAGGATAGTCTTCGAGCCGGAAGTGCCGCTGGCGAAATGCGAGACGGAACAGGAAAGTATCCGGCAAAACGTGCAGACCCTGACCGCTATCATCGAGTTATATGTCCGTCGCTATCCTGCGGAGTGGGCCTGGATCCATCGCAGGTGGAAAGCTAAGCAAAAACACAGGGAATAGTTTTATTTACACGTTAAAAGGAGGTGGACACATGGCAGATGAAGTCAAGCAGGAGCAGAAAGCTGACATGAAGAAGGTGTTCTCGACTATCTTGAAGGTTATACTTGGTTTGGTGTTTCTTGCCCTCGGCGCGTGGTTCGTGTACAAGGGTTGGGCGTATCTTTGGTATGTGATCAAGGGTACAGTGGGATTGTTCTTTATTTTGGCCGGCGTTATCACGTTGGCTATCGCGAAGGAATAATTTTTCCTTCGAGTATGTTTTTAAGGGTCAACAGGCATAGTCTGTTGACCCTTATTTTAAACAGAGCTGTATGTAAAATATATCCGGATCAATCTACATAAATTGAGTGAATGCGCACAGGGGGTCTTATGCAGGTATCGCTTAAAAAAGAGATAGTTCTTGATAAAGCCGTAAGCGGGATTGGAGCGATCGTTGTTTTTACGACGTTGACGGTGTTATCGGGCTTTGTCCGTATACCGGTCCCGATGAGCCCTGTTCCGGTTACGCTGCAGACTTTCTTTGTGCTATTGGCCGGCGCGAGCCTGGGTGGATGGCGGGGCGGCGTATCTCAAATGGGTTATTTGGCTCTAGGCGTATGCGGCCTTCCAGTATTCAGCACCGTGGGAAGCGGTCTCTTATATCTGACAGGGCCGAGTGGCGGTTATATGGCCGGTTTTGTGTTTGCCGCGTTTTTTATCGGTTTTATGCGGCGTTTCGCCGGGGCTTCATACATCCGATTATTCATGCTGTTTGTCGCGGCCGATGCCATTCTTTTGTGGTCGGGTGTCGCGTGGTTGAGTGTTCTGACCGGTTATGATGGCGT
>JBAYMQ010000048.1:0-6639 GCA_041663465.1 Candidatus Omnitrophota bacterium
TTTTGATACACGTGAATGTTCTTTCCACTTTTCGTCCCGACAAAAAGCTCGAAGCGCGCAGGTTTGAAATATCGTTCGATCTCTTTCATAAGAGCCGTACCAGCCCCTTGATTCTGCATTTCGGGATGAACCGCCAATCGTCCGACATGGCATGTCCCATCTTTCGCAAAAGCCCGCACGGTACCGACGATTTTACTTCCAGCAACAGCTTTTAGAATAATATGGGTTTCAAAACAGCTTTTGATTTCGTCAATTGTCTCGGTTAAGGGCTGAATGCCGTAATTATTATACAGTTCGGCTTCGCTGAGATACGCCAGCTTCTGCAAGCCGAGGATCTCCTCCGCGTCTGCTATATTTGCCCGCGCAATTTGCACATTCATTCTATACTCTTTTATTCCGGGGACACAGTACTTAATTCCTATCAGAACTACCCCTGTGAAGGCTGTGTCACCAAGCGAGTTCCGCAGGCCGAAGGCCGAGGACTGTTCGAGCGACTGACACAGCCTTCATAGGGGTAATTGTCATTGGAATTAAGTACTGTGTCCCCGGAACTACCATTTTTTGAACACAAAAAAGACTGCGGCGATCATACACATGAAGCCGACAATATAATTCCACTTGAGATCTTCTTTAAGGTAGATGACGGAGAACGCGCAGAATACGACGAGAGTGATGACTTCCTGGATGGTCTTGAGTTGCGCGGTCGAATACTGATATGAACCGATGCGGTTGGCTGGCACCTGAAAGCAATACTCGAGCAACGCGATCCCCCAACTGGCGAAGATCGCTATCCACAACGGGCTATTTCTATATTTCAGATGGCCGTACCAGGCGAAGGTCATGAAAATATTCGATACGGTCAGAAGCAGGATCGTTCTCATACAGGATGTATCTAGACGCCCGACGATTCTACAAGATTACGCATGAGCATAATAACGGTCAACGGCCCAACGCCTCCGGGAACGGGCGTGATCCAGGCAGCGCGTTTTTCAGCCGCTTCGAATTCAACGTCTCCAACGATCTTGTCAGCAACGCGGTTGATACCGACATCTATGACGACCGCGCCTTCCTTGATCCAATCGCCCTTGATCAGCCCGGCCTTGCCGACCGCGACGATAAGGATGTCCGCTCTGCGGACATGCTCTTCCAGCTTTCCCGCTTTAGAAGTGCCGATATGGCATACGGTAACCGTCGCCAGTTTATCGAGCAGCGTCAACGCCAACGGTTTGCCGACAATCTCGCTATGACCGACGATAACCACTTCCTTGCCGGAATAATGCAGGCCGATGGAATTCAAAATCTCCATAACCGCGGCTGCCGTACACGGCAGGATCTTTGCCTTGCCAAACACGATCCTGCCCATATTGATCGGATGCATACCTTCGACATCTTTTTCCGGCTTCAGATACTGGCTTATCTTCTTGTAATCTATATGAAGCGGCAGCGGCATCTGGATGATAATGCCTGAAACCGACGCGTCATCATTCAATTTCTGGATATATTCTATAAGTTTCTCCTCGCTGGTCTCTTTCGCGAGCGTATGCGCGTCGTATTCTATCCCTAACAGCTCGGCGTTTTTCTTCTGCGATTTGATATAAACATCAGACGCCGGATTAACGCCGACCTGAACGCTGGACAACTTCAGGTGTCTGGATGAAGACAGGACTTTCGATTTTAATATACTCTTGATCTGGTCCGCTATCAGTTTACCCTCTAATAATTTTGCCAATCGACACCTCCGTATCATGACGTATGCTTTGGATCGTTCTCTGATAGCCGTCCAGTTCCTGCCGGACGGTTTGAGACCGCGTGTTATCTTTGAGCGCCTTAAGATTAATATCCACATTCCAGTATGCGCCGGCAAAAGCGGCTTCCAGCAATCCGATCGCGACGGCCACATCGCTGATCAAATTCACATTGCCTTTTTGGCATATGGCTGGGCACAAACGCGCCGCGTCATGCGAGAGCCGGCATATGGCAAGCGGCACATCAATGGACCGCTGGATATCCTTGCTTGAATACGCGGCGACATCATCGTCAACAAGCCTCAGGAATTCCCCGCGCAAACGTTCGCTATCCTGCAATACGGCTGAAAGCTCTTTTTCATGCATCGCATACTTGGGTTTCCCAAGGGTAAAATTTACCACCATGCTCAACAAAGCCGCGCCCAGCGCCGCTGCCATAGCGCTGGCCGAACCGCCTCCGGGCGCCGGAAGTTTTGCCGATAGATCATCCAGATACTGCGATAGCGTCTTGTCCTTATACATCGTTTACCCCGTCATTTTCATCGAGCACGAATGCGCCCTGTATCAAAGTTATCTGCGGTTGCGCGCCCGTAAAATCTATAGAAACAACATCGAAGCGTGACGGCGATTCCAGCAGATTATTGCTTGTTAGAAAATATGTCGCGGCCTTGACCATATGACGTTGCTTACGGCGTTGAACCGCTTCCTCCGGGGCTCCGAAGCGCGCCTGCCCGCGCGTCTTTACCTCTATAAAGCAGACGGCCGGGCCGTCATAAGCTATAATATCGATCTCGCCGAACCGTGTCCTGTAATTCCGGGAAATAACACGATACCCGCGGCCTGAAAGGAAATCGAGCGCCAGATCTTCCCCTGCCTTACCCAGATAAAGATTTGCCTTCAGGTTTGTCTTTGACGCCACAGAAACTCATCCGGTGGATACTGGATCGTCCGAAACGTTCTATCGCCATGCGATGCTTAAGCGTTCCATACCCCTTGTGCTGCGCGAAACCGTACACGGGGAATATTTTATCGTAAATATCCATTATGCGGTCACGGGTAACCTTTGCGAGGATCGAAGCGGCGGCGATACTTAAGGATTTCTGATCACCCTTTATAATTGAGGTAGCCGAAAATCCGACATTGAGCGTGATAGGGCCATCTATCAATACGTGAATCGCATCCGGCCGTATATTGCCGCGCCGTTCAAGCACCTTTGCGATAGCCTGCTCCATGGCGCGTTTAGTCGCGACCAGGATATTGACGCGATCGATGACCTTTTCGTTAACTATACCTATGCCAAAGAAAGAGTTCAGGATGATCTCCTGATATGCCGCGTTACGCTGGGAAGCGCTTAATCGTTTTGAATCATCGATACGGTTATGGAACACCTTCCCGCGAAGACAAACCGCCGCGGCGACCACCGGCCCCGCAAGCGGCCCCCTGCCCGCTTCGTCGACACCGATTATGAATTCTTTGCCGGCCTTCTCGGATATGCGCTCAAAATGATCCATACCGCGCATTATTATGACCTTATGCCGTTGCCGCTTTTTTATCCGCAGATTCGATCTTTGTCGCGTTCTTCCCGATCTTCTGTCTGAGATAATAAAGCTTTGCCCTGTGGACCTTACCGTGTTTAAGAACCTCGATACGTTCAATGTTGGGAGAATAAAGAACAAACACGCGCTCAACGCCTTCACCGGAAGAAACCTTGCGCACGGTAAAGTTGGAGTTTGTGCCGCGTCCCTTGACAGAAATAACAACGCCCTCGAACGGATGCAAACGGACCTTATCCCCTTCGGGGATCTTGGTCATAACCTTGACCGTATCGCCGACGCCGAATTTCGGATATTCTTTTTTTGTGTATTCCTGCTCAACAAGTTTGATCTTATTCATTCCATCATCTCCTTTTTAGTAAATCGGGCCTGCGATCTGTCGTTCTGATAAGCGCCTGCTGCCTGCGCCATGACTCGATCTTCGTATGGTCTCCACAGACAAGTACCTCAGGAACCTTCAACCCTTTGTAATCCGCGGGCCGTGTATACTGCGGGTATTCTAATAGATTACCTTCAAATGACTCAAAATTCAAGGAATTTTTATCTCCCAGCACCCCGGGCAACAACCGCACGACTGAATCGACCAGGACCATTGCCGGCAGTTCGCCTCCGGTCAACACATAGTCCCCAATGGACACCTCTTCATCCACCAGGTTCTGGCGCACCCGTTCATCAACCCCTTCATAATGGCCGCAGATAAGGACGAGATGCCGCGCGCGGGATAATTTTTTAGCGCGCGCCTGGGTGAGCGTCTGCCCCTGCGGACACAATAAAATCACCTTCGCGTTTTTGTTTTTCGTACGTTTCCTGATATCCCCCACAGCCCGGAAGATCGGATCGGCCATCATAACCATGCCGCTTCCCCCGCCGAACGGCCGGTCATCGACCTTGAAATGTTTATCGATCGTATAATCCCGGAGGTCATGAATAACAAGCTTTAATTTGCCTTTTTCCTGCGCCCGTTTTATCATGGACTCATTCAGGACAGGCGCGAACATTCCGGGGAATATGGAAATAATATCAATTCTCATGCTGCGCGGCTCCGCCTTGGTACCGTTCCAGGAATTCCTCTTTAAACTCGCTGTACCTGTCCTGGGATATAGCCTTTCTGAGATCCCGCATGATCTCAAGGTAAAAGTGGATATTATGCAAAGATACGAGCCGGTGGCCCAAAAGTTCCTCCGCGTTAAATAAATGCCTCAGGTATGCCCTGGTAAAATTCTTACAGGTATAACAGGAGCACGCTTTATCGAGAGGACCGAAATCCTGCGCGTACGACGCGTTCCGGACGATCATTTTGCCGGTCGACGTGAACGCGGTACCGTTCCTGCCGTAACGGGTCGGGGCGACGCAATCGAACATGTCAACCCCGCGGTCCACCGCCTCCAGAAGATCTTCCGGCAGCCCGACGCCCATTAAATACCGCGCTTTCTCCGGCGGGATATGCGCTATCGAAAACGCCGCCATGGAATACATAAGATTCTTGGGTTCCCCGACCGAAAGCCCGCCTATGGCAAATCCATCGAAATCAAGGCCGGCCATACGCTGGGCGCACTCGACGCGAAGATCCTCGTACGTCGCCCCCTGGACAATACCGAACAGCAACTGGCGCTTTTCGGAATGCTTGCGGATTTCGCGGCTGGCCTCGATCGACCGCTGGGCCCAGTTTATGGTCCGGTCCATGGCTATAGCCGCGTAATCTTTCTCGCACGGATAATGAACGCATTCGTCAAGAGGCATTACGATATCGCTCCCCAGATCCCGCTGAATACCGCACACATCTTCGGGTGTCAAAAAGTGCCTGAAGCCGTCCAGATGGGACTGAAAATCCACGCCGCGCGCCGTAACCTTGCGCAACATTGCCAGACTGAATATCTGATAGCCCCCCGAATCCGTCAAAATGGGTTTTTGCCACCCCATAAAATTATGCAGCCCCCCGGCCTTCTTGATGGTCTCAAGCCCCGGACGCAGGAACAGATGATACGCGTTAGACAACATAACCTGAGCTCCGCAATCCTGAAGGTCCAAAGGAGAAAGGGTCTTTACCGTTGCCTGCGTCCCAACCGGCATGAACGCGGGGGTATCGATATCGCCGCTCGCGGTCGAGAGTTTACCCAACCTGGCCTTGCTGCGCGCGTCCTGATGTATAAGAGTATAGTAGTGCAATATATTTTCCGTTGTTTTTACCGACGATATATGGTAGCATAAAAACATGTTCAACGAAATAAAAAATAAAATAGACCTGACGCTTGCGCGCTATGCGGGGCGGATTGATAAAATTTATACTCTTAAAAAGATATCCCCCGTGCTTTCGCATTACATCAAAGAATACATCTGCCGCCAGGGCAAACGCGTCCGCTCCACACTTTTTGTCGTAAGCTACCAGGGCTATGCCCGGAACCCCAAACCCGGCCTGTACTCCAGCGCGCTTGCGCTTGAATTGCTGCACAATTTCATGCTGATCCACGACGATATCATCGACCGGTCGGAACTGCGCCGCGGTAAACCCGCGATGCACACAATGCTGGACAGACACCTGGCCGGGTATCGTAACCTGAAATTCAACGGCAGCGATCTGGGCATCGTGATCGCCGATGTCATCTACGCCATGTCGATCGACGCCTTCCTGGAGATAAATGAAAACCCGCGGCATAAAGAGGCCGCCCTCAAAAAATTCGCGGAAGCGGCCATCTTCACTGGAAGCGGGGAATTCATAGAGATGCTGGCGGGAGCAAAACCTATCGACGAAATCACTATAAAAGAAATCTATAAAATATATGACCTTAAAACCGCTTATTACACCTTCTGCTCTCCCTTAACCATAGGGGCCCTGCTGGCGGGAGCGGCGCCCGATCAGATATCGAAACTGATAGAATACGGGATCAACGTGGGGAGAGCTTTCCAGATCAACGACGACATCCTGGATATGTTCGCGACGGAAATACAGACGGGTAAATCGGCTTTGACAGACATCAAAGAATCAAAAAAAACCTTACTTATATGGCAAGCTTTCCAAAAAACATCTTCAAGCAACCGCGAAACAATGCAACGGATATTCGATAAATCGCGCATAAGCCGGCTCGATCTGGAAAAAATCCGCTCTATAGTCCAATCAAGCGGCAGCCTCGCTTTTGCCCGGGAACAGATAAAAATACTGGTATCCCGGGCGTTAAAGGCAGCCGCGGGGCTTACCATGAAAAAGCGTTATAAAAAATTACTCTTCGCTTACCCGCCTCACATCCTGCGTATCTAGAACGACCTGTTGCATGTCGCACAGACAAAATGGCTGAAAAACCAATGGCCGTCTGTACGCGAAAAGTCCGGGATCAGATCAAGAAAAA
>JBAYMQ010000049.1:0-6623 GCA_041663465.1 Candidatus Omnitrophota bacterium
ATATCCCAGCATCATCCCGGAGAATTTCCGCGCCAAGGGTCAGGATATTCTGCGCAAGAGCAATGAAGTCGCTCAGATGATGAAAGTCATAGGGGAAGAAGGGACATCGCTGAAGGATTATATAGAGTATTTGAAAGGTGATCTTTTTGATTCGGTATATTTGCAGCAAAATGCGTTTGACCCGGTCGACGAGGCTTGTCCCGCCGACAGGCAGGTTTATGTGTTCGCGTTCATCGGCGACATTCTGGAAGCGGAACTGGCTTTTGACAGCAAAGAAACCGCGCTGCATTTTTTTCAACAGGTGCGTCAGTTGCTGAAAGGATGGAATTCAAGCGAGTTCAAGGGCGATGAATTTCAAAGGATAGAACAGGAGATATCATTGTTACTGGAGCAGAAACGCAGCATTACAAAAGAGCCGGCTCATGCATAAATCGTATACTAATATCGTACAGATATCGGGAGATGTTATCACGGTCGAGGCGGAAGGCGTCGGCTATAACGAGATAGCTCAGATCACCACGAGCAGGGGAGTTTCGCTGGCGCAGGTTATCCGGCTGGACGGTGCGCGCGTTTCATTGCAGATCTTCGCCGGCAGCAAGGGCGTATCTACGGACGACAAGGTTCGGTTCCTGGGCCATTCAATGCGCGTGGCGAGCGGCGATGATCTTTTGGGCAGGGTATTTAACGGCAGCGGCGTGCCTCTGGATAAAAGGCCGGCGCTATCCGATAATTTGATCGAGATCGGCACTCCGCCCGTAAATCCTGTCAAACGCATTATTCCCAAGAAAATGATCCGCACCGGTATTCCCATGATAGATGTGTTCAACTCTTTGGTAGAGTCCCAGAAGCTTCCTATCTTTTCTATTGCCGGAGAACCGTATAACGAGCTTCTGGCGCGTATAGCGGTCCAGGCCGAGATCGATATTATCATTCTGGGCGGTATGGGGCTCAAGCATGACGATTATCTTTATTTCCGGGATACGCTGGAAGAGCGCGGCGCGTTGTCGCGGTCGATAATTTTTATGCATACGGCGTCCGATCCTACGGTAGAATGCCTGCTGGTGCCCGACATGTCTCTGGCGGTCGCGGAGCATTTCGCGTTGAACGGAAAACGGGTCCTTGTGCTGCTGACCGATATGACCAATTTTGCCGACGCCCTTAAGGAGATATCGATCACCATGGAGCAGGTCCCGTCCAACCGCGGCTACCCGGGCGATCTTTACAGCCAGTTGGCTGCGCGGTATGAGAAGGCGGTAGATTTCGACACTGCCGGGTCAATCACGATCCTGGCGGTGACCACTATGCCGGGCGACGATGTCACGCATCCCGTCCCGGACAATACCGGATATATTACCGAAGGGCAATTTTATCTCAAGAATGGGGCGATAGAGCCGTTCGGTTCGTTGAGCAGGCTAAAACAGCAGGTCAACGGCGCAACAAGGCCGGATCATCGTACGATCATGGATACCATGATACAGTTGTTCGCTAATTACCGCGAGGCCCTTGAAAAACAGTCAATGGGATTTCAGATGTCGGCCTGGGATAAAAAATTGCTTGTCTACGGCAAACGTTTTGAGGAAGAAATGATGTCGTTAAAAGTCAATATGCCGCTTGAACAGGCGCTTGATCTCGGATGGAGGATCCTGGCCGATTGCTTCTCTCCGGAAGAGACCGGGATCAAAAAAACGCTGATCGAGCGATATTGGCCCAAACACTAAAGGTATGATCAAGATCCGGTTGACCAAAGGCGAGTTAAAAAGACAGCGCGACGCGTTGCGGCAATATCTGCGCTATTTGCCCACACTGCAGCTTAAAAAACAGCAATTGCAGATGGAGATCCTGCATTGGCATGTTCTTCAGCAGGAAAAGTCGCGCGTTTTGAATTCGAAGATGCTTTCTGCCGCGGCATGGTCCGGGCTGCTCGCGCGGGAGACCGGCGTCGATATCCGTCAATGGCTTGCGCCGTCGCAGATCGTTACCTCGGTGAAGAACATAGCCGGGGTCGATCTTCCGGTTTTTGAACGGGCCGAATTCCCGTCCGCTGAATATGATCTGTTCCTGGCGCCCGCGTGGGTGGACGGCGCGATAGAGTTGCTGCAGGAACTCGTTTCCATCCGGCAGGAGATCGAAGTTATTAAACGATCGACCTCTATCCTGAGGGATGAGTTGCGCGTAACCACGCAGCGTGTAAATTTATTCGAGAAGGTGAAGATCCCGGACTCGGAGGACGCGATCCGGAGGATAAAGATATATATCGGCGACCAGATGGCGAACGCCGTAGGAAGATGCAAGATAGCCAAACGCAAGATAGAAGAGTTTGAAGCGCTTGAGGTGGCCGCGTGATCGTCCCGATGAAGAAGGTGAGTATTATCTGCCAGTCGAAAGACGCGGTGGATACGGTGAGCCGGTTGAGGTCGCTGGGCGTCGTCCATGTGCAGCATCAGCAGCCGCCGCAAGGGGCGGATATTTCCGCGTTGCAGGATGACATCGGCCTGGCCCGTATGGCGCTGGATGTCCTGGCGCGTTACAATCAGGGCCTGGTAACGCCGGCCCATGAACACGCGCAGCAGGCTGATTGGAAGATCGCGAGCCGCCATATCGTCGACATAGAAAAACGCCTTGACCAACTGCGCGAGTATTCCCGTATTCTCAAAGTCCGGATTGCCGAATGGGAACCCTGGGGCGACGGCGACCCTGAAAAGATCGAGGCGCTCGCGCGCAGGAATATCTTCGTGCGTTTTTTTCAGATACCGGCAAAGGAGCTTGATTCCCTCCCGCCCGAGATGATAATCAAGACGATCTCCGAACGGGGGGGCATCGTTAATTGCGCTATCATATCCCGGCGGAAATACGAGCTTGCCTATAAAGAGATGTTGCCGCCGAAATCATCTTTGAGCGCTATGCGCCGTAAAATGGAGCTTGATTCGGATCTGGAAATAACGCTGATGCACGATCTGGTCAAGCATCACGCGCATCGCGGAATAATCCAGGAACATAAAGCTTTGACGGAAAAAGAATTAGTGTTCCAGCAAACCATTCGGGGCATGGGACAGTACGGAATGCTCGCGTGTGTGTCCGGGTACGCTCCGGTCGACAGTATGGATGCGCTGGAACTGGCGGCGCGGGATCATCAATGGGGCATTTTGGTCCAGGACCCGGGCGAAGATGATGACGTCCCTACCTTGCTGCGTCAGCCAAGATGGGTTTCAGTTATCCGTCCGTTATTGGCTTTTCTTGGTATTATTCCGGGATACCGGGAACTGGATGTCAGTTGGACATTCCTGATATTCTTCAGCATATTTTTCGGCATCCTTATCGGAGATGCAGGGTACGGGCTGGTCTATCTTCTTTTGACGCTGCTTGTTTTGCGCCGGAAATTAGGCCGTAAACACGCAGCGGCAACGCTGCTGCTGTGCGTTTTAAGCTCTTCGGCAATTGTCTGGGGGGCGCTCAGCGGAACTTTTTTCGGGCAGCAGTGGTTAACCGGACTGGGAATAAGCGCGCTCGCTCCCGCGCTCAATGACGCCAAGTTTTTTCAGACGATCTGTTTTCTTCTGGGCGCCGTGCATTTATCTATCGCGCATGGCTGGCGGACTATCCTGAAGCTCCCGTCTTTATCGGCCCTTGCCGATTTCGGATGGCTTCTTATTGTTTGGGCCTCTTTTTTCCTGGCCCGGACGCTTATTTTAGACGATCCTTTTCCCGGGTTCGGCAAACCGTTGCTTTATAGCGGTATCGGCATGGTCGTATTGTTCACGAATCCGCAGAAAAATATGTTCAAGGCGGTCGGGGAAGGCCTGGGCACGATAGCCCTGAGTTTGGTGAACAGTTTTACCGATGTGGTTTCGTATATCAGGCTTTTTGCCGTGGGTATGGCCGGCGTTGCGATAGCCGAAGCTACTAACGCAATGGCGTCCTCCAGCGGCAATGCCGTTGCGGCTGTGGTGATCTTATCGATCGGTCACGCGTTGAATCTTGTCATGGGGCCGATGTCGGTGTTGGTGCATGGAGTGAGGCTTAATATACTTGAGTTTTCCGGTCACGCGGGAGTTTCATGGAGCGGCCAGACGTATGAACCGCTTTCAGAGTAATAAATTCAGCAGCATCTTAAAGGAGGCTATATGGACGGGGGAGTGTTAGTACAGTTTAAGGATCTTGGATTGGGAATGGTTTTGGCATTATCGGCGCTCGGGTCGGGATCCGGCGCGGGGATAGCCGGTATGGCCGCGATCGGAGCCTGGAAAAAGAATTATAGCCAGAACAAGGCCGCATCCATGCTTTTGGTCGCGTTTTGCGGCGCGCCGCTGACCCAGACGGTTTACGGCTACATTGTTATGACCAAGCTTTATGAATTGGCGGCGCAGGGGCAGTATCTTTGGGGTATCGGCGCTTTCGCCGGAGCGGCAATAGGGCTTTCAGCGTATTGGCAGGGGAAATGCGCTGCCTGCGCGTGCGATGCCATGGGCGAAACAAATAAGGGATTTACCAATTACCTGATAGTTCTAGGCATGACAGAAACCGTAGCCCTGCTGGTCATGGTTTTCACGCTTACAATCCTCGGTAAATTAGCCGGGGCTTAAGTTGGATTGAAATTTTATCAGTTCTATGGTATTATTAAATGCCCCGAGTTAGTCTGGGGGCGCACTGTGAAATTCCCCTGTGATTAATCGCGATGAAATTTCACAGTACTTGCTGTACAACGTAGCAGGGCGACGCGGGCGCTTAGCTCAGCTGGTTAGAGCATCTGCTTTACACGCAGAGGGTCAGGGGTTCAAGTCCTCTAGCGCCCACCATTAATTCCGCGGCTCCGCCGCGTAATTAAAGTTGTTGCAAAAAAGAGGTTTTTGGCTTAAAATAAGCACTCAACAATTTGGGGTCGTAGTGTAGTCTGGTTTAACACGTCGCCCTGTCACGGCGAAGATCGCGAGTTCAAATCTCGTCGACCCCGTTTTTAAAGCCCCGCGCATATACGGGGCTTTTCCTTTTAAAACCATTGATTTGGCGGCTTTTCTGTGATAAGGTAATAAAGAATAAAGGGTTGCGGCTTTTTTAAGCACAATGTACCTGATGCAGAAAGAGGTTTTCTATGAAAGACGAAATGGACATTTTGCGGGAAGTCGGGAGCATCGCGGCTGGACACGGAAGTATCGCGTTATCAGAGATGCTTGGCAGGAAACTCAACCTTGAGCTTCCTTCTCTCAGCATGGTGTCTGCCAAATCAGTGATAGACAGGATGCCGGTTGACCAGGTTGTGGTCAGTGTTGCCTGTAATATTTTGAGCGGGCTCAAGGGGGAAATCATTTTTGTTTTGGACGAAAAAAGCGCGTTCAAACTGATCGATTTATGCTATCGCGCCCATGCGGATGAGAAAAAAAGCGGCCTGTTCACCGAGATGGGGTTGTCGCTGATAAAAGAAGTCGGGAATATTATTATATCCTCATATTTGGGCGCGCTTTCCATGCTCTTAAAGACGGTTGTTATCCCGTCTATACCGACGTTGGTCAGCGGATCCATGCAGCAGGTATTATCGATGGCTGTTTCGTCGTATTCAAATGATACATATATAATGTTGGTGGAAGCGCTGTTTGTCGAGCCCGAGGCGAAAATTAACGGGAAATTTTACCTCGTTTTGAATTCCGACACGATAAAGACCGTGCAGGATTCCTGCAAAAAGATCCTTGACGGCCTAAAATAATCCATGAAAACCGCAGACGATAGCATACTTCTGGTAGTGGCGGATGTGGAGAACCAAGAATTCCTGTCCGCGCTGTTGATGGGCGAAGGATACCAGGTGACGGTATGTAAGAACCAGAGCGAGGGGATCGCGGTTTTGGATATGGAGGCGTTCAATCTGGTGATCATAGATTTTTCTTCTCCCGGCATCAGCGGTATTGAACTTTGTAAACATATCCGCAATAGTTTCAATCTGCGGCATATCAGCGTGATCCTCCTAATGGAAGGAAAGGATCCGATGGCAAAGATCAAGGGCATTTACGCCGGGGCGGATGATTATGTGGAAAAGCCGTTTGATCCCGCTGAGTTTCTTGCCCGCGTAAAGGCCTCGTTTGTCCGTATGACCCGCGACTTGGATGCGAACCCGTTGACCAAACTGCCCGGCAATATCTCGCTTATGAAAGAATTGGAAACGCGGATAAAATCAAACCAGCTGTTCGCGGTTTGTTATCTGGATCTGAACAAATTCAAGGAATTCAATGACGGTTATGGTTTTGAAATGGGAGACAAAGTTATATCTTTCACCGCTCAGACGGTCATCAGCATCCTGAAGAAGCAGGGGTCGCCGTTGGATTTTATAGGTCATATCGGCGGCGATGATTTTATCTTTATTACAACGATCGATAATTGGGAAAATCTTTGCAAGGCGGTCGTCGACGAGTTTGAAAAAGGCAAGAGGCAGTTTTACAGCGAAGAAGATTGGAACCGGGGCTATATTATCGCCAAAAACAGGCAGGGGCAGGTTACGCAGGCGGCTCTTCTGGGCGTGACTATCGCCGTGATCACCAATGAAATCAGAACGTTCATTCACGTCGCCCAACTCAGTTCGATTGCCGCGGAATTGAAGCATTATGCCAAGAGCCTCGGAGGCAGCGTGTATGTCAAAGACC
>JBAYMQ010000050.1:0-6594 GCA_041663465.1 Candidatus Omnitrophota bacterium
CCAAGGACCGGTATATCGAATACAAGGTACAGACATCGGTGATAGAGGGTAATGGCTTCGATCTCCTGGCTATGGGCAAACCCGAAGGCCCCGGATGTTATTGTTACGTTAACAACGTGCTGCGCAATGTCGTAGACAAGTTGATCAAGGATTATGAATACGTGATTATCGACAATGAGGCGGGCCTGGAGCATTTATCGCGCCGGACAACGCGCCACGCCGATACGCTCTTGGTTGTCGCGCATAACACGCCGGTCGCGTTACGGGCGGCGCAGCGGGTCAGCGATTTGGTCGATGAGTTGAAGATAAGGACCGGCAAAAAATTGCTTTTACTCAATGCTTCCGTAAGGGGTGTTTCTCAGGATCTGCTGGCTGATCTTAAACTGACACTTGCGGGGAATATTCCCGATGATGAAGCGGTTGCGGGTTTGAGCGTTTCCGGGGAACCTGTCTGGAAACTTCCCGCGAGCGCTCCCGCTTATAAGGCATTGCAGGATCTTTTGAATAAGGTAATTACGAAATAGATCATACAACAAAACAAGACGTTCCAACACGGAGGATACAATAATCATGGCAGTCGAACCGTTAATTGAAAAATGGCAGGGGAAAGTCGCGCAGGTGACTATAGGCGCAACAGCTCAAAACGGAGGAACCCGGTCGCACGCTGTGACCGTTGGAGGAGAGACGGGCTTGCCTTTCCTCGCCGAGTCAGCCCCAATGCCGAATAAACCGGTTGTCGCTTTTGAGATATGGGATGTCGCGCCGTCCGATTGGCCGGATGAACTGGCTGCGGCGTATAAAAATGTATGGAATGATCCTTTTGCGTGGGCGCAGCAATGCGTGGCCGATTATAAGGCGCAGCTTTTATGCGTCAGGTTGCAGGGGAGCCATCCGGATTTCGGCAAGAAGACGGCGGCGCAGCAGCAGAAATTTATTGCCGATCTGTTAAAGAAGGTGAAAGTCCCTTTGATCATTGTAGGCGGCGGTGACGATGATACGGATAATCTGGTGTTGCCTGCATGTTGCGAAGCGGCCAGGGGCGAGAAATGCCTTGTCGGGTGCGCGGTACAGGACAATTATAAGACGCTTGTAGCCGGCGCGTTTGCGGACGGGCATAGCATTATCGCCGAGTCTCCCATAGATATTAATATAGCAAAGCAATTGAATATCCTCATTTCAGATATGGGCATACCGCTTGACCGGTTAGTCATTGATCCGACCATCGGCGCTCTGGGATACGGGCTGGAGTACGCGTATTCTATAATGGAGCGCGCGCGGTTATCCGCGTTGTCGGGGGATAAGATGGTGGCCATGCCGTTCATTTGTTTCGTAGGCCAGGAGGCGTCGCGGGCAAAGGAATCGCGGGTGACCGCTCAAGAATTCCCGCAATGGGGGGGCGAAAAGGACCGCGCTTGCATGTGGGAGGCGTTGACCGCGTCCAGCCTTATCCAGGCGGGGGCGGATATCCTGGTTATGCGCCATCCGCGGGCCGCGCTTCAGATCAACAAGTATATTGAAGATTTAAGCTCGTAGTATTATAATAAAGCAGAAAGGGCAGCCGCTATGTTCATTATAGGGGAATTGATCAACGGAATGTATCTTTCTATCGCCAAGGCGATCGTGACGAAGGATAAAAGTATTATCCAGAAATGCGCTCTTGATCAGATCGCCGCCGGCGCGGACGCGCTCGACGTGAATTGCGGGCCCGCGTCAAAGCAGCCGCTTGAAGATATACAGTGGCTGGTGAAGGCGGTCGAAGAAGTCACCGATAAGATGATCGTTCTTGATTCAAGCAAACCGGCGGTTATAGAATCCGGGCTGAAGGCGGTTTCCAACAAGGTTATGATCAATTCAACGACAGCCGACGCGCAGAAACTGGCAGTGTTGGTGCCGCTTGCTAAAAAGTATAACTCGAAACTGATCGGCCTCGCGATGAATGCCAAAGGCGTGCCCCAGAACAAGGATCAGCGCTTGGAGCTCGCGGCCACCGTTGTGGCGACCTGCGTGGAGAACGATTTTCCCGTGGAAGACCTGTATCTCGATCCTATAGTCATGCCGGTCAACGTAAGCCAAAGCGCGATGGCCGATATCCTGGAATCTATCCGCGAGTTCAGGATCATATCCGAACCGTCGCCCAAGACAGTCGTGGGTTTGAGCAATGTTTCTCAGGGGACCCGCCATCGCAGCCTGATCAACAGGACATTCCTGGCTATGGCCGTCGCGTCCGGCCTTGACGCGGCGATCCTGGATCCTCTTGATAAGGAATTAATGGACGCGTTGATCACCGCTGAACTTATTGTCAATAAACAGATCTATTGTGATTCGTATCTGGACGCGTACCGCAAGAAATAACGCCGTGCGCGTGTCCCCAACAAAAAATTAGCGGCACGCAAATAATGAGGGGTTTAATGGTATTCCCTGATAAATCAGGATATTTCGGAACGTTCGGCGGCAGATTCGTGCCTGAGACATTAATGGCCGCGTTGGCTGAGCTTGACGCGCGTTACCGCGCGGTCAAGAATGACCCGTCATATAAAGCGGAGCTGGCTTATTATCTTAAGGAATACGCGGGGCGCCCCACGCCTTTATATTACGCGAAAAATCTGAGCAAATATTTAGGCAGAGGCAGGATTTATCTCAAGCGGGAAGATCTGATGCACACAGGTTCCCATAAGATAAATAATACGCTTGGCCAGGTGCTTTTGGCAAAACGCATGGGAAAGTCGCGTGTTATCGCCGAGACCGGCGCGGGGCAACACGGTGTCGCTACCGCTACGGTCGCTGCTTTGTTCGGGCTGAAGTGCGCCGTGTATATGGGCGAGGATGATACCATACGCCAGAGGCTCAATGTTTACCGGATGAAGCTTTTGGGTTCCGAGGTTGTAACTGTCAAGACCGGGACGAAGACCTTGAAAGACGCGATCAACGACGCTTTTCGCGACTGGGTAACGAATGTGAAAGACACTTTTTACATTTTCGGTACTGTCGCCGGGCCTCACCCGTATCCTATGATGGTGCGTGATTTTCAGTCGGTGCTGGGCATTGAAGCCCGCAGGCAGATCATGCAGAAAGAAAAACGTTTGCCGGATTATCTGGTCGCTTGCGTCGGCGGAGGCAGTAATTCCATAGGTTTATTCTATCCGTTCTATAATGATACAAAAGTGAAATTCATAGGCGTTGAGGCCGCGGGCAGAGGGATCCGGACCGGCAAGCACGCGGCGACCCTTGTAGCCGGCGGCGTCGGCGTGCTTCATGGCGCCAAGTCATACCTGTTGGAAGATAAAGACGGGCAGGTTAATGATACGTATTCGATTTCAGCGGGGTTGGATTATCCCGGTGTCGGGCCGGAACACTCGTTTTTCAAAGAAACAAAGCGGGCTGAATATGTCGCGGTGACAGATGCGCAGGCGCTGGAAGGGTTCAAACTGTTGTCCCGGACCGAAGGAATTATTCCCGCGCTGGAATCATCTCACGCGGTAGGATATCTGCCGCGGCTTGTCCGCAGGATCAAGAAAGATTCGATCGTCGTAGTAAATGTTTCCGGGCGCGGGGACAAGGATATGGATACGGCGATCGCGCGGATAAAATTATAACGAAAGAGCGTATGAACAGGATCGACGAAAAATTCAAACAATTACGCGCAGGCGGTAAGAAAGCGTTTATCGCATTTTTGACCGCAGGGTACCCTGATCTGGCCGCCACGGAGAAACTTGTGATGGATCTGGCGGCGCGGGGCGTGGATCTGATCGAACTGGGCATCCCGTTCTCGGATCCCATGGCCGACGGGCCGGTTATACAGGAGTCGTCGCAAGCAGCTTTACGCCATCATGTTAGGCTTGCCGATGTTCTGGCTATGGTGAAAAAATTGCGCCGTCACACTCAGATCCCTTTATTGTTCATGTCGTATTATAATCCTATCTTTTGTATGGGCGAACAGGAATTCACAGATGAAGCTGTTTCCTCCGGGCTTGACGGTGTCATTATCCCGGATCTGCCGCTTGAAGAAGGCCGCAGTTTGAGCCGGATCACACGGAAAGCCGGCGCGCATAATATCTTGTTCATTGCCCCTACCACAGAGCCTGCGCGTTTGAAGTCGATCGTCAAGGCTGCGCACGGGTTTATCTATTACGTCAGCGTTGCCGGTGTCACCGGCGGGCGCAAGATGTTGCCGCAGGATATCGCGCCCCACGTCAATAAGATCAAACAGTTGACTACGACGCCTGTCTGTGTCGGTTTCGGCGTTTCGACGCCGGAACAGGTCAAGCATATGCAGTCTATCGCAGACGGCGTGATCGTAGGCAGCGCTATTATCAAAAAGATCAAGGAATTCGCAGGAAGCCCGTGTCTCGTAGACAAGGTCGGCGCGTATGTTACAACATTGATGGGGAAAAATGAAAAATAATCTTTATAAAAAAACGACATTGGACAACGGCGCGCGCATTATCAGCTGCCCTATGAAAGCCCGCAAATCCCTGGCGTTGGGCATATGGGTCGGGGTGGGTTCCCGCTACGAACATCCGGCATCGGCGGGTATCAGCCATTATCTTGAGCACATGGTTTTTAAAGGCACCAAGCATTATACCTGCCAGCAGATCAAGGAGTCCATTGAAGGAGTGGGCGGCGCGTTCAACGGCTTTACCTCGGAAGAGGTGACATGCTATTTTGTGAAAATGCCGGCGCGGTATCTGGACCGCGGCATCGATATCCTTTCAGACATGGTTATACATCCGTTGTTGCGCGATGAAGATATCCGCAAGGAGCGCACGGTAATCCTGGAAGAGATCAAGATGTACAAGGATCAGCCGCAGAGCCATGTGTATGAGCTGCTTGATAGCTTGTTGTGGCCGGGCCACCCGCTTGGAACCAGCACTCTGGGCAGCGAAGCTACGGTCAGCGCGGTAAATCGGCAGGCGTTGGACGCGTATCGCTCTACCTGCTACGCGCCGGCGAATATCGTGATAAGCGCTGCCGGGTCTTTTGATCACGCGGCTCTGGTAAAAAAAGTCAATTCCAAGTTCCGAGCCCTCAAAAAAGGCGCGGCAAACAGGTACGCGCCCGCGCGGCCGCAACAATCCCGGCCTCAGGTGCATATAATGGCAAAAGATACGGAACAGAGCCATTTGGTGATCGGTTTTCACGGCTTGAAACGTAACGATCCCATGAGGTACACTCTGGCTATGCTTCATGTCCTTCTGGGGGCGAATTCTTCCAGCAGGCTGTTTAACGAGATAAGGGAGAAACGCGGGCTTGCGTATGAGATCGGCACCCATGTCAAATTTATGGCGGATACAGGAGCTTTTATCGTGCACGCGGGAGTCGATAACACCAAGGTTGAGGATACTGTCAAGCTGATCTTTGACGGCTTGCGCCTGGTGAAAGATCGTTTGGTCCCGATTGACGAGTTAAAGCGCGCCAAGGAGTATTATTTGGGGCAATTGACGCTCGCGATGGAAGACACGATGGACCAGATGCTTTGGATAGGAGAGACAACGACTACACTTGATAAAACTTTCGCCCTGGAAGACATTATCAAAGAGGTCAAAAAGGTTTCTCCGGGAGATATCCGGCAGATCAGCCGGGATATAATAAAGCCTGAAAATATCAATTTTGCCATGATCGGGCCGTGGAAAAACAAGGAACATGCCGTTAGGACATGGCTTACCCTGTAATGAGTCTTATTTATCCGGCTTCCCTTTTTTTACTCCTGCTTTTTTTTACGGCAGTGTCATTCTTCTTTTCTATTTCTGAGACCTCTATCATAGCCATCAGCAAGATCAAACTGCGCCATTTGATCGCGCAAAAGGCCCGCCATAGCGAGAACGTCCAGTATTTGATAAATCATTCTGATAAATTCATTGTGGGTATCCTGATAGGGAATAATTTCTCAAATATTTCGTTTTCCGTAGTGATCTCAGCGATCTGTGTCCATTTTTTCGGCCCCCGGATGGGAGTGATCCTGGCCACTGTTTCTTCGACCGTGTTCATCCTTGTTCTTTGCGAGATACTTCCGAAGACGATCGCTCTGAAGAATACGGATCGCATGGCGTTCGCGGTCGCCCCTTTAATGGAATGGTATACCCGGCTCGTTAACCCGATTACCCGTATTTTTACCAGGATCAATGACGTGATCCTTAATATCCTGGGTATTCAGCGCACAAAACGGTCTTCGCTGATAACAGAAGAAGAGTTGAGGCTGATGATCGAAGTGGGCAGGGAAGAAGGGGTTTTGAGCGAAGAGGAACGCAAAATGTTCCATAGGATCTTTGAGTTCGGGGATATCAAGGTCGGCGATGTGATGATCCCTAAAGATAAGATGGTTTCGGTGAGCGTTAAGGCGTCACCGGAAGAGCTTCTCGATATACTCGCTGAACAGGGGCATTCGCGTCTGCCTGTTTATAAGGATTCGACAGATAACATTGTCGGTGTCATTTACGCCCGGGATCTTCTCTATATTTTGCGCGACAAAGGGCTCTTTCTTATTCAGGATATTATCCATTCCGTATGCTTGATCCCCGCGGCTACCAGGGTCAGCGAACTGTTGCGTAAATTTCAGGTTGAAAATATCCAGATCGCGGTCGTAATTGATGAAAATCG
>JBAYMQ010000051.1:0-6511 GCA_041663465.1 Candidatus Omnitrophota bacterium
GACGGGTAACCCCGGGCCTATGACTTTGAGGTTGATAAAGGAATTCAAGGAATTGACTAAAATAGACGGCGTTAAATATTAATCGGAAAGGACCTGTTCCATGACGTGCGACATGTGCGGAAAGAATCTCGCGACAGTCCATCTTACCGAGATCATAGACGATCAGATGAATGAGCTGCATCTGTGCGAGGAATGCGCCCATAAAAAAAGCGCGCAGATGGGGCAGCAGTTCGGCTTATCGGATCTGCTGGCGGGGTTGGCCGGTTTCGAGAAACAGAAGGATGAGAAAGACGGCTTAAGCCTGAAATGCCCCAATTGCGGGATGACGTTCAAGGATTTCAAGAAGCTCGGCAGGCTCGGGTGCGGTGAATGTTACTCGGCATTCAGAAGTTTCCTGGGGCCGTTGCTGAAACGGATCCACGGGGCTAATCTTCATTGCGGTAAAACCCCGGTGTCCCGCATAGCGAAACTCACGCGCAAGACGAGAGCCGCCGGAGGAGCCGGAGCTTCGAGCGGCGCCCGCGAAGCCGGCACGATGGATCCTCCGGTCAAAGATACCGTCCAGTCCTTGCGCGCCCGCCTGCAGAAGGCGATCGAGACTGAGGCGTATGAGGAAGCCGCGAAGCTGCGCGATCAGATAAAGGAACTGGAAAAAGGCCAGCATGCTGAAGACAAGAAGGAATAGCGTATGCAATTGAACGACATCCTGAATCATACGAGCGAGTGGCTTAAAGGAACGGGGCCGCATTCGGATATTGTCATTTCAAGCCGTCTGCGTCTTGCCAGGAATATCGAGAAGCTTCCTTTCCCCCACTGGGCCAGCAAGAAACAGGGTAAGTCCGTTCTTGAGATGATACAGGACGCGGTCGGGAAGAGCGACCTGCTCAATAAGATGACCGTGTTCATACTTGAGGATCAGGACGCGGTCGATAAGCAGTTCCTGGTCGAGCGCCATCTCATGTCGTATGAGCACGCGCAAAAGACGAATTCCAAAGCGGTTATTGTCGATGACGACGAAGTGGTCTCTATTATGATCAATGAAGAGGATCATATCCGCGCGCAGGTGATGCAATCGGGTTTCAATCTGATAGAGGCCTGGAATGTCATTAATAAAATAGACGACGCGCTCGCGAAGGAGCTGCCGTTCGCGTTCTCCGGAGAATGGGGATATTTGACCGCCTGTCCGACCAACGCGGGCACCGGCATGCGCGGGTCCGTGATGCTGCATTTGCCGGCGCTGGTTATGACGAAGCAGATCAACCAGGTGCTGGCGGCGATCGCCAAACTTTCCTTTACCACGCGCGGCCTTTACGGCGAAGGGACGCAGGCCACGGGCAACTTCTTTCAGATATCGAACCAGGTATCTCTGGGGCAGAGCGAAACCGATATTATCCAGAGCATCAATAACCTGATCCGTCAGATCATCGAGCAGGAAGGCCAGTGCCGCGAAACGCTGCTGGCGTCGAACCGGGGGATGCTGGAAGATAAGATCAGCCGCAGCTTCGGTATATTGAAGAGCGCCCACATCATAACCAGCCAGGAAACTACCGAGCTTTTATCGCTGGTCCGGCTCGGATGTGACCTTGGGATCATCAAAGATATTAACCGCCGGCATGTCAACGAGCTGTTTTTATTGATCCAGCCGGCGCATTTGCAGAAGATAGAGAACAAGAAGTTCGCGTCGCAGGAACGGGATATCAAACGCGCGGAATTGATCCGCAAGAAATTCGAGAAATAACCTAAGAGTCAGACAGTTCGAGGAGAAAATCATGTTCAATCGATTTACTGAACGGGCGCGCAAAGTCATCATTCTGGCGAAGGAAGAAGCAAAGCGTTTTAATCATGATTATATCGGCACGGAGCATATTTTGCTGGGGCTGATCCGCGAAGGCGAAGGGGTCGCGGCCACCGTCCTGGAAAAGATGGGGCTGTCCCTCGAGAATATCCGGCTTGAGATCGAAAAGCTTGTGCAGCCCGGGCCGGCCACGCAGATCATAGGCGACCTGCCGTTCACCCCCCGCGCTAAAAAAGCGCTGGAAATGGCCGCGGAAGAGGCGCGTTCGCTGGGGCATAATTATATCGGCACCGAGCATTTGCTGCTGGGGTTGCTGCGCGAAGAAGAGGGCGTCGCGTCGCAGGTATTATTGAATCTCGGATTGGAATTGGCAAGTGTCAGGAATAAAGTCATGGAGGTGCTTGGTTCCGAGCTGCCCGGTTTCGGCCAGACGCAGGCAAAGACCAAGACCCCCGCGCTTGACGCGTTCGGCAGGGACCTGACGCAGTTAGCCAAGGACAATAAACTTGACCCGGTCATCGGCCGCCACACGGAGGTCGAACGCGTTATCCAGATTTTGAGCCGCAGGACAAAGAACAACCCTGTCCTTTTGGGTGAAGCCGGCGTGGGAAAAACAGCGATCGTCGAAGGCTTGGCGCAGTCTATCATATTGGGAAATGTCCCGGAGCTTTTGCGGCATAAGCGGCTGATCGTCCTTGACCTCGCGCTTATGGTCGCCGGCACCAAATACCGCGGCCAGTTCGAAGAGCGTATCAAGGCTGTCATGGAAGAGATCAAACGGTCGCAGGACGTCATTATATTTGTCGACGAGCTCCATACTCTTGTGGGGGCGGGCGCGGCCGAAGGCGCTATCGACGCGTCGAATATCCTCAAACCCGCGCTGTCGCGGGGAGAGATACAGTGCATCGGAGCGACGACCCTGGACGAGTACCGCAAATATATCGAGAAGGACGCCGCGCTGGAGCGCCGGTTCCAGACCATCATGGTCGAGCCTCCGTCGGTTGAACAAACGGTCGAGATCCTCAAAGGTTTGCGGGAAAGATATGAAGCGCATCACCGGGTGACTTATAAGGATGAGGCCCTGGAAGCGGCGGCGAAAATGTCGGACCGTTATATTTCCGGACGCTTCCTTCCCGATAAAGCGATAGATCTGATCGACGAGACCGGGTCGCGCGCCAGGTTGAACGTGCTGGTATTGCCTCCGGACATCAAGGAGTTCGAGGTGAAGGTGGAATCGCTTAAGAAAGAAAAAGAAGTCCATATCAAAAATCAGGATTTCGAAAAAGCGGCGGCGCTGCGCGACCAGGAACGCCTGGCGCGCGAAGAGCTGGAGCGGCTTAATCGCGAGTGGACGCAGACCAAGGATAAGATCAGGCCCGAAGTCGGCGCCGAAGATATCGCCAAGATCGTAGCCCAGTGGACGGGCGTGCCGATCTTCAGGCTCGAGGAAAAAGAAGGCGAAAAACTTCTTAAGATCGAGGAAGAATTGCATAAAAGGGTCATCGGGCAGAATGAAGCTATCGACGCTATCGCGCACGCGGTGCGCAGGTCGCGCGCCGGCATTAAGGATCCGCGCAGGCCGATAGGCTCCTTCATCTTCCTGGGGCCGACGGGCGTGGGTAAAACGCTGCTGGCCCGCGCGCTGGCGGACTATATGTTCGGCAACGAAGACGCGCTGATCCAGCTTGATATGTCGGAGTATATGGAAAAATTCAATGTTTCCAGGCTTATCGGGGCTCCTCCGGGATATGTCGGATACGAAGAGGGCGGGCAACTCACCGAACGGGTTCGCCGCCGTCCATATTCCGTTATACTCCTCGATGAGATCGAAAAGGCCCATTCGGATGTGTTCAATCTTCTCCTTCAGGTGTTCGAGGACGGCCGTCTGACGGATAGCTTCGCCCGCAAGGTCGACTTCCGCAATACGATCGTGATCATGACCTCTAACGTCGGGGCGGAGACGATACGCAAGACAGGTTCCATAGGTTTTAAGGATCAGCAGGAAGAAGTTACTTATAAGGATATGAAGGGCAAACTGCTTGAGGAAGTCAAGAAGACCTTCAAGCCTGAATTCCTGAACCGTATAGACGATATTATTGTTTTCAGGCCGCTTATCAAGGAGGATCTGGAACTGATCGTAGACATAGAGATCAGCCATTTAGCCAGGCGTTTGCTGGAGCAGGGCGTGACGCTCGAGGTTTCCCGCGAGGCCAAGGATTTTCTTATCGAGAAGGGCTTTGATCCTGTTTTTGGCGCCCGCCCGCTCAAGAGGACCATCCAGCGTTTCCTCGAGGATCCGCTGGCGTCTGAGATCATCGCGAAAAAGTATAAGGAAGCCACGGTCGTTAAAGTCAACCGGAAGAACGAAGACCTGATATTCGAATCATGCTAATACGAAAGATCGAAGATTCGCTTGGGCAGCGCGCGCGCGTATTCCTGGGGTTCCTGGGAGGGATAACCACGCTGGCGTTCCAGACGATCTGTTTGACAATGACCCCGCCGTATAAACGCAGGCGCATTTTCGAACAGTCTAAGAAAGCCGGCGTAGACAGCTTTCTGATCGTTTCGTTGATAGCGTTCTTCATCGGGGTCATTTTTTCGTTCCAGATAGCGTATTTGATGCGGCAGCTCAGCGCTGAGATGTATATCGCCAGCATCGTCGCGCTGTCCATCGTGCGGGAATTAGGCCCCGTCATCACCGCGCTTATCGTCGCCGGGCGCGTCGGAGCCTCCATTACCGCTGAATTGGGTTCTATGCAGGTCACCGAGCAGATAGACGCGTTGACGACCCTGGCGACAAACCCGATCAAATACCTGGTTGTGCCGCGGTTCGTGTCGCTTTCTCTTATGCTGCCTCTTTTGACCGTATTCGCCGATATGGTAGGGATACTGGGCGGCTGGCTCATATGCGTTTTTAAACTTGGTATTCCGTCAAAGATGTATATGACGATAGCGTTCGATTCTCTTCAGTTCAAGGATTTGTTTACAGGGCTGGTTAAAGCGATGTTTTTCGGAATGATCATCGCGTTCGTCTCTTGTTACGAAGGTTTTAACGTCGAAGGCGGCGCAGAGGGTGTCGGCAAGGCAACAACCCAATCGGTCGTGATCTCATTTATCCTGATCATAGCCTGCGACTGTTTCTTTACGGCGTTATTCTATTTTATTTTTCCATAATGCGCACGATCGAGATACGCCACGTTACGAAATGCTTTAATACGAAACGGGTCCTTAATGACGTGAATTTGACGGTCGAAAAGGGATCTACCCTTGTTGTTATCGGCAGGTCGGGCTGCGGTAAAAGCGTTTTGTTAAAACATATGATGGGGATTTTACAGCCCGATGCCGGATCCGTTCTGATAGACGGCCGGGATCTGTGGCAGTTGGCCCCCAAGGATCTTAATGAATTGCGGATGCACATGAACATGGTGTTCCAGGGCGGAGCTTTATTCGATTCTCTGACCGTGGGAGAGAACGTGGGGTTTGAGCTGATCGAGCATTACGGCATGACCGGAGTTCAATTGTTCGAGCGCGTGGAGGAGGCCCTCTCTTTGGTCGGGCTTTCCGGCATCGGGAATCTTATGCCCTCTGAATTATCCGGCGGCATGCGCAAGCGCGTGGCCCTCGCCCGCGCGATCTGCATTAAGCCGGAGATCATTCTGTACGACGAGCCGACGACCGGTATCGACCCTATAACCGCTGACGCCATAAACGAGCTTATCCGCAGCCTGCACGATAAGCTCAATGTGACCTCGATCGTGGTTACGCATGATATGAAAAGCGCGTATAAGGTCGCGGACCGTATCGCCATGCTTTTTAACGGTAAGATTATCGCCGAAGGTACGGCGCGGGAGATCCAAAATACGACCCATCCGGTCGTCCATCAGTTTATTAACGGTCTGGCCAAAGGTCCCATTACCGAGGCAACCGACAGCTTCATATAAATATAACGCGGAGGCAATATGATATTCGGCAAGAGCAAACTCGAATTAACGGTCGGATTGTTCGTTTTTGCGGGGCTGGTGATCCTCACGATCTTCGTTCTCTATATCGGAGATTTTAAAAACACGCTTTCCACCTATCGCATTAATTTCACGTTTAATTTTATAAACGGCGTCAAGGTCGGATCCCCGGTGCGGTTCGCGGGCGTGGATGTCGGCGAAGTGAAAACCATTAATTTCGTTTTTCCCGTGAAAGGGGAACGGCCGAAGGTGCAGATGGTCAGCATGATCACCAATAAGATCGATATCCCGAAGGATTCCTCTGTGTGGGTCAATACGCTCGGCATATTGGGGGAAAAATATATCGAGATCATGCCGGGCAAAGATTTTGTGAATGTTGTTAAGGACGGGGATACCATGACAGGGAATGATCCGTTTGCCATGCAGGAGTTCGGGGAGATGGCGAAATCTGTCATTAGCAAATTAGATGCGACCCTGACCGGCATCAACGGGGTTACGGATTCCGTAAAGGCTCTTACCCTTAACCTCGATGACGGCGTCACCCGGATCAAGAACGGGGAAGGTTCCGTCGGCAAGCTCATGTACCGGGATGACCTGTATAATGAGCTCGAGGCATTCGTTGTAGACATAAAGAGTCATCCCTGGAAGTTGTTCTGGAAGGGTAAAGAGACACCCGCCCCGAAGAAGAAATAAACGCGTCCGAACCCGCCGGTTCTAATATTATTAATATGAGCAGGATTATCGCCAGAAAAAAAAA
>JBAYMQ010000052.1:0-6510 GCA_041663465.1 Candidatus Omnitrophota bacterium
CCGAATACAAAACCCTCGATCTTTATAAATATTGTAAATCAATGAAGGTCCCGGTTATTCTTGGGAATTGCGTAACATATGAAACGACGCTTGAACTTATGGGAACCGGTTGCGCCGCGCTGCTTATCGGCGTGGGGCCCGGAGCCGCGTGCACGACCCGAGGCGTTCTGGGTATCGGAGTTCCTCAGGTTACGTCTACGGTCGATGCCGCAGCTGCGCGCGACTTTTATTTTAAGCGCACCGGCCGCTATGTTCCTATTATAACCGATGGCGGCATGAATCGCGGCGGGGATATCTGCAAGGCGTTTGCCTGCGGCGCTGACGCGGTGATGATAGGCTCCAGTTTCGCCCGCGCTAAAGAGGCGCCGGGCAGAGGTTATCATTGGGGCATGGCGACATCGAATGTGAATCTTCCGCGCGGTACGCGCATTTATGTGGGTACTACGGGCGCGCTCAAGGATATTTTGTTCGGGCCGGCCAAGACCGATGACGGTTCCCAGAACCTTATGGGCGCTTTAACTACCTCTATGGGGTCTTTGGGCGTTTCCAACATCGGTGAGATGCAGAATGTCGAGATCATTATCGCGCCTTCTATACAGACTGAAGGCAAAGTGTTCCAGGCTGGCCAGAAAGTGGGGATGGGTAAATGAGTAAGGAACTGGTATTAATTCTTGATTTCGGGTCGCAATATACGCAGCTGATCGCGCGGCGAATACGGGAAAACAAGGTTTTTTCCAAGATCCTGCCGTATACGACCAGCGCCAAAGAGATCGCGTTGCTCGCGCCGAAAGGATTGATCTTGTCCGGCGGCCCCGCGTCGGTGGTCGACAAGAAGTCACCCGTTCCCGATAAAGATATTTTCAAACTGGGTATTCCCGTTCTCGGCATTTGCTACGGTATGCAGGCGATCGCCCACATGCTTGACGGTAAGACGCGTCATACGAAGGAGCGCGAGTACGGCAAGACTGAGCTTTTCATCGATGATAATCGCGACCTGTTCAGTAATATTCCCGGTAATTTCACTTGCTGGGCAAGCCACGGCGATTACGTAACTAAAGTCCCGCCGGGTTTTATTGTCTCCGCCCATACGCTTAATTCCCCTATCGCGGCAATTTCGCACAAGAAGCGCAGGATCTACGGCGTGCAATTTCATCCGGAAGTCACGCATACGGAGAAGGGGAACCAGATCATCAGCAATTTTTTGTTCCGTATCTGCGGTTGTTCAGGCAGATGGACCATGGCGGCGTACGTGCGCGAGGCTGTCGATACGATCAAGAAAACCGTCGGCAAGGATAAAGTGGTCCTGGGGCTGTCCGGCGGAGTGGATTCCTCCGTCGCGGCGCTTTTAATCCATCGCGCCATCAACAAGAATCTTAAGTGTATCTTTATCGACAACGGGGTGGTCCGTAAAGACGAGCCCGAGCAGATCAAAAAAATATTTAAGAGCATGTATCATTTGAACCTCGATTATGTCGACGCGTCCAAGAGTTTTCTGGCGAAGCTCAAAGGCGTGGTCGATCCCGAGCAGAAGCGTAAGGTCATCGGCGCTGAATTCGTGCGCATATTCGAGCATGAGGCGAATAAATTAAAGGGAGTTAAATTCCTGGCGCAGGGCACGTTGTATCCCGACGTCATCGAATCCATATCCCCGACCGGCGCTCCGTCCGCGAAGATCAAAAGCCATCACAATGTCGGCGGGCTGCCCGAACACATGAAATTGAAGCTGCTTGAGCCGCTGCGCGACCTGTTCAAGGACGAAGTGCGCGCTATCGGCAAGGAAGTCGGCTTACCGGAGAGCATTATTTACCGCCAGCCTTTTCCCGGCCCGGGGCTCGCTATCCGCATTATCGGGGAAGTTACGCCTGAACGCCTGCGCCTTTTGAGGGAGGTTGACAGCCGTGTCCTCGATGAGATCATCAAAGCGGGGCTGTACCAGCAGCTTTGGCAGTCGTTTGCCGTTCTTTTGCCTATTAAGACCGTCGGTGTTATGGGGGATGAGAGGACTTACGACAATGTGGTCGCGTTGCGCTGCGTAACGAGCCAGGATGGAATGACCGCTGATTGGGTGCGGATGCCTTACGAAGTCCTTGAAAAGATATCCAGCCGCGTGATCAATGAAGTAAAAGGCGTGAATCGCGTCGTATATGACATAACATCCAAACCTCCCGCGACTATCGAGTGGGAATGAGTTTGTTTTTTTAGCCGCAACTATCCGCAACTGTCATAGAAAAAGTCATCCATGCCACATTCTGAGTTCGTCCATCTCCATCTGCATACCCAGTACAGCCTCTTAGATGGCGCCTGCAGGATCCCGGATATACTGAAGATCGCCGGTAATTTCAAGATGGATTCCCTGGCTATCACCGATCACGGCAATATGTTCGGCGCTATGGATTTTTATATGGCTGCCAGGAAGGCGGGGATCAAACCGATCATCGGCTGCGAAGTATACGTTGCCCCGAAATCGCGCTTTGAAAAAGCCGCCAGCACATCTGACGAATCATTCCATCATCTGATCCTTCTTGCCCGCGACGAAACAGGTTATCAGAACCTGATGAAGTTAGTGTCCATCGGGTATCTGGAAGGGTTCTACTATAAACCCCGCGTCGATAAAGAAGCCCTCCTGAAATATTCCGCCGGCCTCATTGCCATGACCGCTTGCCTGAAAGGGAAAGTCCCCGGCCTTTTGCGGGAATTGCGTGTCCATGACGCTCAAAAGGCCGCCGACGATTACGTGCAGATCTTCGGCAAGGAGAATTTCTTTCTTGAAGTGCAGCAGAACGATATTCCGGAGCAGAAGACCGTGAATGCCGGGCTTTTGAAGTTGTCGAAGGCTATGTCCCTGCCTCTGGTCGCGACCAACGACGTTCATTATTTGATCCGCGAACATTCCCGGGCGCACGAGGCGCTGCTGTGCATCCAGACGCAAAGCATGCTGGATGACGAGAACAGGTTCCGGTTCAGGACGGACCAGTTATATTTTAAGTCTCCCGATGAAATGGTCGAGGCGTTCAAGGAATTCCCCAACGCGGTCGCCAACACCTTGGAGATAGCGAGCCGCTGTAATCTGGAACTTAATTTTAAATCATATCATCTGCCTCAATATGAGGTTCCCGCGGGGCTGACCAAAGAAGACTATCTGCGTTCCGTCTGCGAGAAGAACTTCCCCCGGCGGTATCCCAGCATAACGCCCGACATACGTAAACGCTTTGAGCATGAACTCAAGACGATCAAGGATATGGGTTTTACGAGCTACTTTTTGATCGTATGGGATTTTATCCACTATGCCAGGAGCCAAAGCATTCCCGTGGGCCCGGGGCGCGGTTCTGCGGCGGGCAGCATCGTCAGCTACCTTCTGGGAATAACGGATATAGATCCGCTTAAATATAATCTATTGTTCGAGCGTTTCCTGAATCCTGAGCGCGTCAGCATGCCGGACATTGATATTGATTTCTGCTATGAACGCAGGCCGGAGGTTATAGATTATGTGACTAAGAAATACGGCAAAGAGAATGTGGCTCAGATCATCACCTTCGGCACCATGCAGGCGCGTGGTGTGGTCAGGGATGTCGGCCGCGTCCTGGGTTTGCCTTATGCTGATGTCGACCATATCGCCAAGCTTATTCCGCCGCCTGACCCGGGTAATCCCGAAATAGGGCTGAAGGACGCGCTTACCTCCGAGCCGGAGCTGAAGAATCTCTACACTAACGATCCGCAGGTCAAGAATTTGATAGATATCGCCCTGACTTTGGAAGGGCTTAACCGCCACGCGTCCACGCACGCGGCCGGCGTCGTTATCGCCGATAGACCTCTTGATAATTATATGCCGCTTTTCAAAACCCAGGAAGACCAGATCACCAGCGGCTATGAAATGAAGACGTTGGAGAAGATAGGCCTTTTGAAAGTGGATTTCCTCGGCTTAAAAACTCTGACCGTTATCGATCAGGCGCTTAAATTGATCAAGGAGAACCGCGGAGTCGACGTGGATTTCAATACCGTAGCGCTTGATGACGCCCCGACCTATAAATTGTTATGCGGCGCGCGTACCTTCGGCGTATTCCAGCTTGAATCGTCTGGCATGCGCGATCTATTGAGAAAGCTTGAGCCGGAGGTTTTTGAGGATCTTATCGCGCTTCTGGCATTGTACAGGCCCGGCCCCATGGGTTCGGGCATGCTTGACGATTTTATCAAACGTAAGAAGAAACTTGTGCCTGTCAGGTACGATCACAAACTTCTTGAGCCTATACTAAAAGATACGTACGGCATTATGCTGTATCAGGAACAGATCATGTTCATAGCTTCTCAGCTTGCGGGTTTCTCATTGGCGCAGGCGGATCTTTTACGCCGGGCAATGTCTAAGAAGATCCCGGAAGTCATGGAGCAGCAGCGCAAATCATTTGTCGCCGGCTGCGTCAAGAAAGGTGTTAAGGATACCATCGCGAATAAGATCTTCGATAATATCGTGTATTTCTCGGGTTACGGGTTTAACCGCAGCCACAGCGCCGCGTACGCGATCATTTCTTATCGCACCGCGTTCCTGAAAGCGAATTATCCGGTTGAGTTCATGACGGCGTTACTTACCTCCGAGCGCGACAATACCGATAAGATAGTGGAATATGTCAATGAGGCTGAACGGATGAATATCCCTGTTTTGCCTCCCTCGATCAACAATTCCGACGGTTATTTTAAGATCGAGGGAACTGATAAGATCCGGTTTGCGCTGTTGGCTATTAAAAATGTCGGCAAAGGCGCTGTCGAGTCTATCCTGCAGTCCCGCGCTGAAAAAGGCCCTTTTAAGTCCCTTGACGACTTGTGCCAGCGCATAGATCTGCGGCTCGCTAACCGCAAAGTCCTTGAATCGTTGATCAAAGTAGGGGTTTTTGACGTGTTTCTCCGGCACCGGGCATCATTGTTCATAGGCCTTGACGCTATTCTTGAACAATCATCCCAAATGCAGAAAGAAAAGGCGGCTGGGCAGTTGTCGTTTTTCGATCAACCCGCAGGAGGGGCAGGGTTTCAGCGAAAGCCGGAATCCACGCCTGAAGTGAAAGAATGGCCTGAGCCGCAGCTGCTCGCGTTTGAAAAAGAATTGCTGGGTTTTTATATCAGCGGGCATCCTCTCGCGAGGTACGCGAAGCAGCTTAAACGGTTCACATCATTATCCATTAGCGTGCTGCCTACTCTAAAAGACGAGGAAATGGTAAAGATCGTGGGGCTGATAACTAAGGTTAAAAATACGATCACGCGCAAGAAACAGGAAAAAATGGCGATTTTGATGATGGAGGATCTTGACGCGTCTATTGAAGTCCTGGTTTTCCCCGCGACTTACCAAAGGATAAGCAGGTATATCCTTTCGGGAACCGTCGTTATGCTGCGCGGCAGGCTTGATACCAAGGAAAGCACCCCTAAGATCATTGCCGAGGATCTTTTTCCTTTCGATGAGGTGTATAAGCTGGTCAAAGGCATCCGGATAGACCTTGCCGGCATCAAAGAAAATATTTTTCAGTCTCTGAAAGCGCTGTTGACCTCATCCGCGGGTACGACTCCGGTATATCTGCATCTTGATTCACCGTCTAAAGCGCGTGTGCAGATCATAGTGGGCCAGGAACTATTTGTTACCGTTTCCGACCAGCTTATTCAGGACATAGAAAACCTCGTCGGTGATAGCCGGGGCTCCGCCCGCGGCGAAAGCCGGGTATCATTGATAGTTTAAATACAGGGCGCACAGCCATTTGAAGCAAAAATATATTTGACGTTTTGGGGTTTTTGTGCTATATTTAATGCATATATCTTCGTAAGCTTTTGGTGATGTTGCACTTGCAGAATTTTATTAGTTGATCGGGAAAAAATTGGAGGTGTCCCATGACGAAAAAGGATATTATTCTTAAAGTGGCGGATTCAACAAATCTTAAGCAGACAGACGTGAAGCAAGTCGTGCAAAAGACCTTTGATTTTATGGTTGAAGCGCTAGTCAGAGGAGAGAAGATCGAATTGCGCAATTTCGGTGTATTTAAGGTCAAGGAAAGAAAAAGCCGCACGGGCCGAAATCCCCGCACTGGACAGGTTGTTCCTGTCCCTCCCAGGAAAGTGGTTGTTTTTAAGCCCGGCCTGGAAATGAAGCATCAGGTCAAATAATATAAAAAGAACCCGCATACCATGTTCAAAAGAGTTCCCGGCACCAGAGATATTCTGCCTGGAGAGATAGAGTTTTGGCAAAAGATCGAGAACACGAGCCGCAACATATTCTCTCGTCACAATTACCACGAGATACGCCCTCCGCTGCTCGAAGAAGAGTCGCTTTTTAACCGTTCCTTAGGCGAAACTACCGAGATTGTCCAAAAACAGATGTTTTTGATTCAACGGGAGCGTGATATTTACGCGCTTCGGCCGGAAGGAACGGCTTCTATCGTGCGCGCGTATGTTGAAAACTCTATCGATAAGCTTCAGGGCTTCGCTAAGTTTTATTATTTAGGCCCGATGTTTCGCGCTGAACGGCCGCAAAAGGGCAGG
>JBAYMQ010000053.1:0-6445 GCA_041663465.1 Candidatus Omnitrophota bacterium
CGACTTTATTGCCGGAGGTCTTACCGACGATATCCAGAGCATTTAAAACCGAAACTCCGCTTTTAACAAGCGTGGAAAAAGTGCGCGAGAATTTAGCGACAGCGACTTTTTGGAATAACGTGCCCAACACCGGAACTCTCAACTGAAGCGCGTCGAAATTATCCATACCCTTGGGAGTGGAAATGTACCACTTGAACGCGTACACTAACGCGCCGATGACGATCAGGGCTAAAAAAAAGAATTTCCGGACAATATCAGAGATCATGATCAAAACCTGAGTAGGCAACGGCAGTTTACCTCCCAGCATATCGAATATACCTTTAAACGTGGGCACGACTTTGATCAAAAGCACGGCGGTTATCAAAAACGCCATAGAAATAACAACAGCGGGGTACACAAGGCTGGACTTAACTTTGCGCGTCAACGACGCGGTCTTTTCAAGATACGAAGCCAGCCGGTCAAGAACTTCGTCCAGCATGCCGGACGCTTCTCCGGCGCGGGACATGTTGATAAAAAGTTCTGAAAAAACATGCGGATGCTTCGCCAACGCGTCGCAAAAAGACATGCCGGCTTCTATGTCCTGGCGCACCGTCAGAACAACGGATTTCAACCCCTTGTTATCGACCTGCTCCGACAAAATACTCAACGCCTGAACCAATGGGATGCCGGCATCTATCATGGTCGCGAGCTGCCTGGAAAAAACAACAAGATCATCGAGTTTTATTTTCTGGCTCGAAGCGCTCAACATCCTTGCTTTAACCTGTTTTAACGACAAAACAATATAAGATTTATTTTGAAGCATGGTTGTAGCTTCATTTTCAGACGGGGCGTCCACGACACCAACCACGGTCCGGCCGTTTATATCCTTCGCGCTATATTGAAAAACAGCCATAGGTATGCTCCCCCTTCTACAATTTATCCACAACGTTTAAAAAAGCCTGAGCGACATTCGGATCGAACTGGGTGTTTATATTGCGGGATATCTCGGCGATAGCGTCGGCTCGCGTAAACGGGACTTTGCGGTATGAACGAGGCGACGTCATAGCTTCAAACGCGTCGGCAAGATGTATGATCCTGGCGCCCAGCATGATCTCGTCTCCCTTGCGGCCGGCGGGATATCCTGTGCCATTGTAATGCTCGTGATGCTGCCTGACGAGCTCGGTCACATCCGTCAGAAAGGTCAGAGGTTCAAGGATTTGCGCCCCCATTTGAGGATGAAGTTTAACATGCTGCCATTCCTCCGGGGTCAAACCTGAAGGTTTCATAAGAATGCTATCCTCGATACCTATCTTGCCGAGGTCGTGCAATTCTGAGGCGTTGCGTATTATATCGACCTCCTTGACCGTCATACCCATTTCTAAAGCGATCGCTACCGCGTATTTCGCGACGTTTTGCGAATGGTCATGGGTATAGTGATCCCGGGCGTCGATTGCCTGCGCGAGAACCCGGATAGTGCGCATATACACACCGCGCAGATCCTCATACAACCTGGCAAGATTCTTAGTCGACTCCTCTATTCTCTTGGCAAGCAGAATATTCTGTTTCTGCAGAGACATATTTTGCTCTTTTAAGATCGAGACCAGGCGATGCTGCGAAACCAGCAATGTATGCAATTCGATGCCCTTGCGCACAAGAAAGAACAACTTATCGGTCGCGACCGGCTTAGAAATAAAATCATATATCCCCAAAGAGCCGGCTTCTTCCATAAGCTCATAATTAAGCCCCTCCGTATATAACAGGATCACGCAATAGGGATCGACCGCTTTAAGCTCTTTCAGGATCTTGGTGCCTTCATAGCCCGGGATATCGGACGAAGTCAGGACAAGGTCGAATGCGTTTTGTTTGAATATCTCCAAGGCCGCGGCGGGATTTGATTCAAACGTTACCGTGTACCCCCCGTCAACAATGATCTGTTCGCGGAAATAACGCAGAACTTCCTCGTTGCTTATCAAGATCAATATACTATTATTAGGCATCATGGGATCATTCCTCGGTCGTAATGCGGATAGCTTCTTCAAGGGTCGTCATGCCGTCCCTGACCTTGATAAAAGCGTCATCGCGCAGCATCTTCATCCCTAATTGTGTAACACAATATTCCCGAATGGCGTCGAGTGATTGCTTTTTAATGATCATCTCCCGCACGGTATCATTAATAAGAATCGCCTCCAGTATGGCTATTCTACCATAAATACCGCTGTTATTGCAATATTTACATCCCTCTGCCTTATAGAATGTTACATCCTCATATGGGAAACCTATCTCCTTCAAGTATGCCTGCGGAACCGGCACAGGCTTCTTGCATTTCGGGCAGATCCTGCGGCACAACCGCTGGGCGCAAACCATAACGATACTTGTCGCGACCAAAAACGGCTCGACACCCATATCCATCAAACGGGTGATACTGGTGAGCGCGTCATTAGTGTGCAAGGTCGAAAGGAACAACTGTCCGGTCAGGGAAGCCTTCACGGCTATGTCGGCCGTTTCAGAATCGCGTATCTCGCCTACCATAATGACATCCGGGCTTTGACGCAGAACCGCGCGCAAGCCCGCGGCAAAATCAAGGCCGATATCATGTCTGACAGGGATCTGGGTAATGCCATCAAGCTGGTATTCCACCGGATCTTCAATAGTAACGATATTCCGCTGCGGGGTATTCAACTGATTAAGGACCGAATACAAAGTTGTCGACTTCCCTGAACCTGTAGGGCCGGTTACCAGGATCATGCCGAACGGCTTGGCGACCGCTTCCTTGAAAATGCGCGCAGGTTCCGCTGAAAATCCCAGTTTGTCGAGGCCGATCGACAACTGCCCTTTATCAAGCACACGCAATACGAATTTCTGGCCGAAAGTAGTCGGTAAGCTCGAAACACGGAAATCTATCTCTTTACCGTCGAATTTCACCTTAAACCTTCCGTCCTGCGGGATCCTGTTTTCCGTAATGTTCATACCGGAGATGATCTTAAGCCTGGCGGTAATGGCATTCTGGTTCTTCCGGGGCAGTTTAATGATCTCATGCAGAGCTCCGTCCACGCGATACCTTACTTTCAGGCCGTCGATCGCCGGCTCAATATGCAGGTCTGATGCGCGCTTTTTCAGCGCCTCGGTAAGCATCACGTCAACCAGCTTAACAATGGATGGTTTTTCACTTTCAGAAACAACACTCGAAAGATCGATGTCCTCATCCTTGACTACCTCAACATCATTCTTCGCCCCTCCCTGTTTTTCTTCACCCGCGCTGATCAACTCCTGCATATCTTTCGATCCGGTAGAATAATGCGTCTCAATGGCCCGGGAGATCTCATCGATAGGGCTGAGAACAATATCTATATCGCAGCCGGTGATAACGCGCAGGTCATCGAGCGCGAATACGTTCAGCGGATCGGCCATAGCTACGGTCAGGGTATTGGCAATACGCGATATCGGGATCACGGTATATTGCTGCGCCATATGCGGGGGGATAAGCTTGATGATTTCCGGGTCGAACTTATATTTACTCAAATGCAGCGTCGGCATATACAGGTGGGTGGACAGGAACTGCAACAAATGATCTTCGCCGATGATCTTTTCGTCAATGAGCACGCGGCGCAGCGGTATCTGACGCTCGGTCTGTATCTTAAGCGCCCTATCCAATTGTTCCTGCGACAGAACTTTATTCTTGAGCAGGATATCGATAAGATTCTCTTTCAGTGCTTTCATATTTAATCCGCGGCGGTTACCCTGATGATCTCTTCGAGCGATGTCAACCCGGCGAGCGCCGCGCGTATGCCGTCTTCGCGCAGCGTATACATGCCTTCGGCACGGGCGTGCTGTTTGATAATATGCTCCTGCTCGCGTTTCAAAATAAGATCCCTGATCTTGGGCGTCAGAACCAGGACCTCAGCGATGCCGACACGGCCGGAATAACCAAAATTAAAACACCGGGAACATCCTTTGCCCCTGTAAAAAACAGGTTTCTGTCCATGCGGGATAACGATCTTGAGATTCTTTATGACCCCTTCGGCAAGCGCGTCCTCCTGTTTACAATACGCGCACACTTTACGAACTAACCGTTGCGCCACAATGCACAGTACGGATGAATTTATCATGAACGGTTCAACTCCCATATTCACCAGGCGCACCACTGATCCGCACGCCGTCGTCGTGTGCAGCGTCGACAGGACTAAATGCCCGGTCAGGGCGCTTTTGATCGCGATGTCGCATGTATCAAAATCCCGGATCTCGCCTATCATGATGATATTGGGATCCTGACGCAGTATGGAACGCAATGCACTGGCAAAAGTCAAGCCCACATCGGGCTTTACCGTAACCTGATTGATGCCTTCAAGCTGGTACTCAACGGGATCTTCGACCGTCACTATATTCTTTTCAGGGGAATCGAGAAGTTTTAATACGGAATACAAGGTGGTTGTTTTGCCCGACCCTGTAGGCCCGGTGACCAGGATCATGCCATGGGGCATCTTGGCGACCTTACGCAACGCTGCAAGCGTATCCTCGCTGAAACCAAGCTTCTGGATATCAAGCATAGCCTGCGATTTATCGAGGATACGGATCGCCACTTTCTCCCCGAACGCGGACGGCAGGATAGACACGCGAAAATCCACCTCGCGGCCCGCGAGCTTGGCTTTAAATCTACTGTCCTGAGGAAGCCGATGCTCGGCTATATTCAATTCAGACATGACTTTAACACGGGACACGATCGACATATGCAGGTTCTTGGGAGGGGACTGCTCTTCCTGTAAAATACCGTCGACACGGAAACGGACCCTGAGCTTCTTTTCGAACGGCTCTATCAAAATATCGGAAGCCTTCTTCTTCACCGCCTGATCAAGGATAAGATCCGTGATCTTTATGACAGGCGCGTCTGTCGAAAGCGTACCCATATCCGACCCGGCGCCTGTCTCCCTCTCCTCCTTGATCAACTCGATGGAAGAGGTCGCAGTCATCTCTTTCACCAGGTCTCCGATAGCATCCTTGCTAACATCGGGATATGTCGCGTCTATAGCCTGCGTGATATCCTGCACGGAAGATATGATAGGATTTATCTTGTAACCTGTCAAGGATTCCACATGGTCGATCGCGAAAACATTCAGAGGATCCGCCATAGCAAGCGTGATCGTATCTCCTATCTTGGATACCGGGAGGATCTGATAATGGCGCGCGATATGCGGGGGGATGGCTTTAACAATCTCAGGGTCGACTTTAAAACGCTTCAGGTCGATAAGGGGGAAATTCAACCCTTCAGACAGCGCTGAAATAAGATTGCTTTCACTGACAAATTTGAGGTTAACGATTATATCGCTGAGTTTCCCGCCCTTTGCTGTCTGGACCTCAATAGCCTGGGCCAATTGTTCGGGCGTAATAAGATTATTCTTAATGAGGATATCGGTAAGACGGTCTTTGAGGGATGCCATTGTCTCCTGCGAAAAGCTTAAGTAACTTTATAATATTTCTCGATCGCTTTTTTTACATCTGAAACAGTACTGACGAAAACCTGGACCATGCATCCTGTTAGATGCTCCACATCGTCTATTGCCGCCGCGTTAAGCGGATTGGACATAGCCAGGGTCAGATTGTTCCCGATCTTGTCGATCGGTATCAACATATACTGTTTGGCGACACGCGCCGGGATAAGAGCGGATATGTCAGGATTGATCTCGTAGCTGGAAAGAGGCAAATACGGGAAACCATACTGCACGGTGATAGCCTGAGCGATATCCTCTTCTTTGGCAAACCCCAACTCGACCAGCAACTCACCCACAAGGCCGCCTTTTTCCCTTTGCACGATCAGGGCCTTTTCAAGCTGCGCCGCGTTAATGATCCCGTGTTCTATTAAAAGTTCGCCCAACTGCTTATTAATGATCTTTTTTATTGGCATCGTGTGTAAGAGTTATACTCCGGCTAAATTAATGTCAGCATTTTTTGCGCGCTTTTAATCAGTTCTTCGGCGCTTGCCCCGTCCAGCGGATTCTCGCTGGTGCCGATGCTGACAGTCAACGACTTTCGAAGATCAAGGTTCGAAACAAATTTGGATTCAATGCTCTCCTTGATCATAACCGACATCTTTTGCATTTCGCGCTTATTCTTTTCCGGCAAAACGACCGCAAAACTGTTTTTCTCGTAGCGGGCGACGCGATCGACCTCGCGGACAGAATCCCGGATAAGGGAAGCTATCATTTTGATGATCTCGTTCACCTGTTCGGATCCGACCGCGGCGAGCAATGTATCGAACCTGTCGATGCTGATGAGCATAAAGGCGCATGGCCGCTGAAACATCACCGCCCGTTTGATCTCTTCCCTCAAATGGCTGAGAATATACGCCTGGTTATACAAACCCGTCAGGTTATCCTTGATCTCCAGTTTTTCGACCTTACGCAACAAACGCTCGTTACCCATGGCGATAATAGCCTGTTTGGCAAAAACATCAAAAAGCGCCTGGTCGTCCTTC
>JBAYMQ010000054.1:0-6443 GCA_041663465.1 Candidatus Omnitrophota bacterium
TCAGGACCGCGCCAAGTATGATATCCTGGGTATATCGAAATTCGGCCTTGTGGAAATGACCCGTGAACGCGTGCATAATACCGTGCATACGATGGCGTTCCAGACATGCCCTTATTGCAGCGGCCGCGGCAAGGTGAAATCTTCTATCACCATGGCAATATTCGTCGTGAAAGAGCTGCGTAAGTTCCTTCATGGTAAGCAGCTTCGCCAGATAGAGGTTTCGGTCCATCCTGTTGTCGCTGACGAGATAGCTAAAGACAAAGAGATCCTCCGCCAGGTTGAGCGCAGGTACAGGGTCAAGATCATACTAACTCCGAATTCCGCTTTGAAGATAGAAGATATAGCCATAGCGTAAGTTAATTCCGGGGACACAGTACTAAATTCATAGATAGCTATCCCCTGCGCGGGGTGTGTCACAAAGCGAGTTTGAAAAGCCGGCTTGGTTTTATCAAGCCGGCTTTTCATGTCTGAGCGACTGACACACCCCGCGCAGGGGATAATTATTATTTGAATTTAGTACTGTGTCCCCGGACCTACTTTTATCGTATTTTTTCTTGATTTTCCCGCAATATCGGGTATAATATCACTCTATCTTATGTGCTTGGATGCCAAAGGCATCTGGCACGAAACTTATTATCCTTAAGGAGGTTAATACATGTACGCTGTTATTGCGCTTACTGGTAAGCAGTTTGTGGTTAGAGAGGGTGATACGATCGATGTGGACAGGCAGCTCGTAGAACCTGGGCAATCAATGACTATCAGCGACGTATTGCTGGTGGTTAACGATGATGATGTCAAGATAGGTCAGCCCACGGTCGACAAAGCGTCCGTTGAAGCGGTGTCGGTGAAAAATTTTCGCGGAGAGAAGCTTATCACCTACAAATATCGCCGCAGAAAATCGTCGCATACCAAGAAGGGCCATCGTCAGGATCTGACCCGCCTTTCCATTAAAAAGATCGTCGCTGGCTGATGTTTATCGATCAGGCTAAAGTCGTGGTCAGCGCCGGTGACGGGGGCCGGGGCTGCGCGAGTTATTATCAGGATAAGTGGAACATGAAAGGCTTCCCGGACGGCGGTGACGGCGGCTGGGGGGCCGATATCATTGTGCGCGCGGACCGCAATTTGCGCACGCTGATGGACCTGCAGTTCAAACGCCATTTTATCGGGAAGCACGGCGGCCATGGGTCCAGCAAAAATCAGCGCGGGGCTAACGCGGTTCCTGTTATGATAAGGGTTCCGTGCGGCACCATTATCCGTGACCTTGGCATTGATTGTCTTTTGGGCGAGCTTGATAAAGATGGGCAGGAGTTGATCGTCGCGCACGGCGGAAAAGGCGGCCTTGGCAACCAAAAGCACCGCGAAGCTACACCGGGCGCGCCGGGTGATGAAAAGGAATTGCAGTTCGATCTGAAGCTTTTGGCGGACGTCGGCCTGGTGGGGTTTCCCAATGCCGGCAAATCCACCCTGATCACGCGGATTTCCAATGCCACACCGAAGGTGGCGGCGTATCCGTTCACCACGAAATCGCCTATGCTGGGTATGGTCGGTATCGATACGGAAGCGTTTGTCGTAGCCGATATCCCCGGGCTTATCGAAGGGTCGTCCGAAGGCCGCGGCCTGGGTGACAGGTTCCTGCGTCATGTCGAGCGTACGAAGCTCCTTGTCCATATTATCGATATGGCCGGATTCGAGGGCAGGGATCCGATTGAAGATTATCGTATCATCAACGAAGAGCTGAAAGGCTATAGCCTTGTTGTGGCTAAGAAACAGCAGGTCGTGGTCGCTAACAAAATGGACCTGCCGGGTTCCCAGGCTAATTTAAAACGTTTTAAGAAAGCGGTCAAAAAAACGGTTTTTCCGATATCCGCGCTGAAGGCGGAGGGTTTGGAGGAATTAGTTGAAGCTATCAGAAAAAAGCTATAATCGCATTGTCGTCAAGATAGGTTCAAGCCTTTTTTACGGCGCGGACAAACGCGTCGATTTTGGTCTTCTTGACAGGTTATGCAGCGATATAGCCTTTTTGTTCGGATCAAAAAAAGAAGTTGTGATCGTAACTTCAGGGGCAATTGCTCTCGGGATGGAGGCGTTGCGTCTCAAGGCAAGACCCAAAGACCTGGCATCGTTGCAGGCGGCAGCGGCGATCGGTCAGAACGACCTGATGGATGTATACCGCGGCATATTCCGCAAAAAAGGAATGCAATGCGGACAGGTACTGCTTACATGGGATGATTTCGCGAACCGCACGCGGTATTTGATCGCCCGGAACACGCTTGTCAAGTTATTGACGCTTGGCGTTGTGCCCGTTATTAACGAAAACGACGCCGTTTCAATAGATGAAATAAAATTCGGAGATAACGATCAACTGTCGGCCCTCGTAGCCAATATCGTAGGCGCGGATCTTTTGGTTATCCTTTCCGACGTGGACGGTTTGTGGGACAAGGATAAAAAGACCATCAGATTAGTGACGGGGATCACCGATGAGATCAAGGGTTTTGCGACAACGACTCAACGCAGCACGTCCGTAGGCGGCATGATCACCAAAATTACGGCTGCCAAGATCACGACTGACGCGGGGATCCCGTGCGTGATCGCCAACGGCCGCGCTAAGAATATCATTCGAACGCTCGCAGGCGATACCGGCGCGTGCGGCACTATGTTTGTGCCAAAGCAGGCGTTCCTTAATCATAAGCAGCGGTGGCTGGCGCATTCAACGAAACCCAAGGGCTCAATTGCGGTAGATGATGGCGCTAAACGAGCCCTGATGAATAGAAAAAGCCTTTTACCCGTGGGCGTTACGGCTGTGTTGGGCGATTTTAAAGCGGGTGACGTCGTAAAGATTGTGGATGCAAACGGCAATGAATTTGCCCGAGGCAAGATTAAACTGGAAAGTAGAGATTTAAGGGCCGTTATGGGCGATCATTTGGGCCGTGAAGCCATCCATTGCGACAATATTGTCATTTTTTAACCGGGGCGCGCGTATGAACACATTGAAAAATGAATTGATGTTACTGGCAAAATCCGCGCAGGAAGCTTATCGTGATTCGCTGGCCATACCGTCCGATATTAAAAACGATGTTTTGAAAGATATGGCTGCCGCGTTATTGCGCGCGAAGGCCGAGATAATGAAGGCCAACAAAAAGGATATTGCCGCGGCCCGCGCCTCCCGCAAGAAAGGCGCGTTCCTCGAGCGGCTTGTTCTTGATGATAAGCGTATCAAGGCAATGGCGGGCTCCCTGATATCTATCTCCGGCTTACCCGATCCCGTCGATGAAGTGATCTCATCGGTCCGAAGGCCCAACGGCCTCTGGATCCATAAGGTGCGCGCTCCGATAGGAGTTATTGCCGTTATCTATGAGTCCCGGCCGAATGTGACTGCGGATTGCATCGGGTTGTGTTTTAAATCCGGCAACGCGGTGATTTTGCGTGGAGGCAGCGAAGCGCGCCATTCGAATTTCGCGATTTATAATTCTTTGCGGTCGGTGTTGAAAAAATACGGGATTCACGAAGCTATGATCTCCATGGTCATGACGCAGGAGCATAAAGCCGTGAAGGAATTGCTCAAATTGAACCAGTATATAGACCTGGTCATGCCGCGCGGCGGCGAGGCATTGATCAAAACGGTCGTGGAATGCTCGCGCATCCCTGTTATTAAGCATTATAAGGGTATTTGCCACGTGTTCGTGGATGAATGGGCTGACCTGAACATGGCGCAGAAGATCTGTTTTAACGCGAAAGTTCAGAGGCCGGGCGTGTGCAATGCCATGGAATCGATGCTGGTGCACCGTGACGCCGCGGCGCGGTTCCTGCCCGGCATGATCGCTCAGTTTAAAAAGGCCGGTGTTGAGATCAGGGGAGATGAATTGACGCGGAAGATCGGCAAGGGAGCGGTAAAAAAAGCCCGCCCGTCCGATTATACTACGGAGTTCCTTGATCTTGTCCTTGCGGTTAAAGTGGTTAACTCTTTGCGGGAGGCTATCGACCATATTAACCGGTGCGGTTCGCATCATTCCGACAGTATTGTCACGGATAATTATCAGAATTCGCTTGAATTCATGCGCAGGGTCGATTCCGCGTGCGTTTATACGAATGCGTCAACGCGGTTTACAGACGGGGGTCAGTTCGGCATGGGCGCGGAAATAGGCATTTCCACGGATAAGCTTCACGCGCGCGGCCCCATGGCGCTGGAGGAATTGACCACGTATAAGTATATGGTATACGGTAGCGGCCAGGTGCGCCAATGAAGATAGGGATATTGGGTGGGACGTTCAATCCAATACACCTGGGGCATCTGATCCTCGCTGAGGAAATAAGGGAAAAACTGCGTTTAGATAAAATAATCTTTGTCCCGACATATATACCGCCGCACAAGAAGTCGAAGAATATCGCTCCCGCGCGGGACAGGTATTCTATGATCAAGTCCGCGATCAGGGGGAATGATTTCCTGGACGTTTCGGACATTGAGATCAAAAGGAAGGGCGCGTCGTATACGATAGATACGCTGCGGGCTTTTAAGAAAAGGTTCCCCCGCGACGATATGTATTTTATTACCGGTTCCGACCTTCTCAATTATCTTGATGAGTGGAAAGACTTAAAACAGATCATCTCTCTGGTGAAATTTGTTGTAGCGACCAGGCCGGGTTATCCGCTTGAAGATATCCCCGCGTATATCAAGACAGTCGCGATCAGGGCGGTTGATGTGTCGGCGTTCGAGATCCGCCAATGCGTCAAAAAAGGTTTATCGTTCAGGTATCTGGTTCCTGATCCGGTATTCACGTATATAACAAAAAAAAGGCTTTATAGATAAGATTTGGAGTGGCATCAGCGTCATTCCGGGGAGCCGCTCTTCGGTCATTGCGATGAGCCGCGCCTGTCGGTCATCGCGAGAAGTTGCTCTCTGGTCATTGCAAGGAACTGCCCTCGAGTCATTGCGAGGAGCCGTTCTCTTGTCATTGCGAGGAGCCGGGAGGCGACGAAGCAATCTACTAGATTGAACAATAAGCATCATGTAACAAAGCGTGTGTATTATGAAGTTTTTGACGATATTGCGTTATAGGGATTGCAAAGCCGCCCGCGGCGGCTCGCAATGACGTGAAAGGGTTACAGCGATGAAAATTTTTGTAGCGCCGTCATTACTGTCGGCGGATTTCAGCCGGTTGGCCAGCGATATACATCAGGTCGAGAAAGCCGGCGCCGATATGCTCCATGTAGATGTTATGGACGGGCATTTTGTGCCGAATATCACGATCGGGCCTGTGGTGGTAAAGGATATCCGCAAAGTCACATCGTTGCCGATCGAGGCTCATTTGATGATAGAAAATCCCGGTAAATTCATTGAGCCGTTCGTTAAAGCGGGCAGCAATATGATAACTGTCCACATAGAGACGGTTACCAAGGATCTTTTGCGGGCTATCAAAAAAGACCTGGAAAACGCGGGGGTTAAACTGGGGATATCGTTGAATCCCCCGACGCCTGTAAGCGCTATTAAAGATGTTATTGATATCGCGGATTTTGTGCTTGTCATGTCGGTGTATCCGGGTTTCGGCGGTCAGAAATTCATCCCGGACGCGGCTAACAAGATCCGGGAATTGAGAAAGATATTCACTAAAGATATTGCTGTTGACGGCGGTATCAACGACGTAACGGGACAGCTTGCTGTCGATTCCGGCGCGAATATATTAGCGGCCGGCTCATACATTTTCAAATCGGGCGATTACGCTAAAGCGATAAGGAGCTTGCGATGTGCGAAGTAACAAAGATCAAGTTCGGCACGGACGGGTGGAGGGGAGTTATCAGCGACGATTTTACCTTTGCTAATGTGCGCAGGGTAGGGCAGGCGGCCGCGGATTTTTATAACGGGCGCAATGCCGGCAAAAAAGTGTCGATCGCGATAGGGTACGATTATCGTTTTCTCTCGGACAGATACGCGCAGATCATGGCTGAGGTTTTTTCGAGTAACGGCATCGACGTTATATTGTCGGATCAGGCAGTGCCGACCCCGACGTTAAGTTTCGCGGTCAAGCGGCTCGGATTGACCGCCGGGATAATGATAACGGCGAGCCATAACCCCGGAGAATATAACGGTATCAAGATCAAGACCGCGGAGGGCGGCGCTGCTGGGGCGGATATAACCGGCGAGGTCGAAAAGCTGCTCGATTATCCGGATGCGCGCGTTGACAGGCCGCTGGGCGAGATCAAAACCGTCGACATGACTAAGGACTATGTCCGTTTCCTGCGGTCGTACGTCGATGTTAAAAAGTTCAAGAACGCGAAATTTAAGATCCTGGTAGATCCAATGCACGGCAGCGGCAGGGATTTTCTCGCTAAAGTGCTTAAAGGAACGGCCATTAAACTTGAATACACGAGGCTTGATCATAATCCTTCATTTGAGGGCCTTCGCCCGGAGCCGATCCCGGAGAATTTGCAGTCGACTCTCGCGCTGATCA